>JAFDZZ010000011.1 GCA_018266715.1 Bacteroidota bacterium | reverse complement strand
AGGCGACCGTGTGCTGGTAACCACGCTTACCAAGCGCATGGCCGAAGAAATGGATAAATACCTTCACCGCATCAACATAAAAAGTAAATACATACACAGCGAGGTGGATACTTTGGAACGGGTGGAAATTTTAAGGGAACTCCGCCTGGGTATTATTGATGTACTTGTTGGTGTAAATTTATTGAGAGAAGGTTTAGACCTTCCGGAAGTTTCGCTGGTGGCCATATTAGATGCCGATAAAGAAGGATTTTTAAGAAACGAACGGAGCCTCACACAAACCGCAGGCCGGGCGGCAAGAAATGTAGATGGCCTTGTAATTTTTTATGCCGATACCATTACGGAAAGTATGCAAAAAACCATTGATGAAACCAACCGCAGACGGGAAAAACAAATTGCGTATAATATTAAGCACAACATTACGCCGCAAACCGTTACCAAATCCAAAGAGCAAATTATGGCACAGGGCAGTGTGCTGGATGTAAAAGGCTACGACCCAAGCCGGCCTTATGCATTACAGCCCGATGAAGACCTGGTAACTATTGCCGCACAAGAGCAGGATACCTACAATACCATCCCTAAAATGGAAAAAGCCATTGCTAAAACAAAAAAGGAAATGGAAAAAGCCGCCCGTGACCTCGATTTTATGGAAGCCGCCCGGCTAAGAGATGAAATGTTTCAGATGCAGAAGAAATTGGAAGAGATGATGAAAGGTTAAACCCCAAACTGCCTCAAATGATGGATTAAATGTTTGTACATGGCTTTGCTTTATCAAACCCAGGTCGGATGGTCACCATCCGACCGCCAAAGCCTGGTAAGTTTCCCTGTAAAATAAATGCCTTCAAACAATACAATGCCGGACTGAAACAAGCAAGCTGCAATATAAAAATTCAATCTCTTACCGCCACCTTCCGACATTGCAAAATACCTTAAACCCCAAACTGCCTCAAATAAAGGTCTAAATGTTTGTACATGGCTTTGCTTTATTAAACCCAGGTTGGATGGTGACCATCCGACCGCCAAAGCTTGGTAAGTTTCCCAGTAAAAAAACTCAAACAGTACCATGTCGGACGGAGACCGTCCGACATAGTACATAATACTGCCAACCTGCCTCAAAATATCGTTCTATATGAAACCTGTACAAAATCAGATGGATCGTAATAACAAAATTTCTTTGCAAGTTCTTTATTGCACAAGGTTCCATTTCTCAATCCTGCATAATCTTTAAAAGAAGAATATTCCCAGTTTTCTAATTTGTTTACCAGGCCTGCTTTAAAGGGATTTTGGTGTATGTAATGAAAACAAATTTCTGTATAATCGGTTAACTCCAGGGGGCTTCCTGTTACAACAGTTCCTGTTGTGAGTAATTTGGATTTTGTTTTTTGACGGAAAAGGGAACCGCTCCGCTCATATTTTTTATTATAAATTCTTGCATAACCGCTCAAAAGTTTTCTTATTCCATTTGATAATGGGTCTATCATTACAACACCCTGCTTTACCTGCTCCAAATTCCGGGTATCGGTATATACCATAAGGTGAAAGTGATTGGGCATAAGGCAATACGCCACAATTTCGCAATGCGGTAGTAGGAGTGCCCTTATTTCATTCATAAAAATGATATAGTCTTCCTTTGAATCAAAAATATTCTGCTTGTTATTGCCCTGGTTGTATATATGATATAAATTTTCAGGCTCAAATTTCATAAGCTGTAATTTAATAAAATCTACTGTCGGACAGTCTTTGTCCAACTTCAGAAACACAAATGTCGTACTGAGGCCGTACTACATTGCAGTGCCAGCCTAACCAGGTCGGATGGGCTCTATCCGACCGCCAAAGCCCGATAAATTACTCAATGTCGGACTGAGACCGTCCGACATTGCAAAACATTGCAAAAGACCTCACACCCCAAACTGCCTCAAATGATGGTCTAAATGTTTGTACATGGCTTTGCCCCATTGTTCCGGCGTAAATTTTCCAAACACAGGATGTGGATAGAGGCCGCTTCCTTGCGGGCCAAGTGTATAAAATTCATTTACCAGTTTTAGCAACCCTTCTTTTTCTTCTTCAAAGTTGCGCTGGTCTTTAATGATAAAATTTGGCGCAGTGGGCAGGCCTTGTTTCCATATTTCATCATTATACAATTTTGCTTTTACCATCCATCCAAATAGGTAAAACATCGGGCTGCGCTTCATGTGCTTTTTGGCCAATGGCACTTTAAATGCCTCTTTGCAATGGGCAAGCATTTGCGCCACTTCCATTTTGCCCCAAAGCCTTTGAGATGATGGCGTGAGCTTGCTGAGCCTTCCAATTACCGAATCGAAAGTTTGTTTTTGATAAAGGTTTTCCATAAAATTTTGCTGCCCGTATGGGCCCTAAAATATTATCCGTTTTAAAAGTTTTGTAAATGTTTTTCTGCCACAGCCAGGTCTTCCGGCACATCAATTTTTACGGTTGCCGTATCGGTTTCCACCATTCGTATAGGTATACCATTTTCCAAATACCGGAGCTGTTCCAGTTTTTCAAATTGTTCCAGTTTTGTGGCCGGCCACTTGGTAAAGCGCATTAACGCTTTTTTTTGAAAAGCATATACGCCAATATGCTCAAAATAATCCGGTTTTAATTTTTCATCCCTCAAAAAAGGAATTGGGCTGCGGCTAAAGTAGAGTGCATTATTGTTTTTATCAGTAACCACTTTTACATAATTAGGATTGTGCAGTAAACTGAAGTCGGTAATCTTTTTCATTAATGAAGCCACCTGCACCTGTTTGTCATCAAAAGCTTTTAATAAATTTTTTAACGGTTCTTTTTGTACAAAAGGTTCATCGCCCTGCACATTCAATACTACATCGGCATCAATATTTTCAACGGCTTCGGCAATTCGGTCACTGCCGCTTTCGTGTTTATTTACGCTCATAATGGCTTTGCCGCCAATTTTTACTATTTCATTAAAAATAAATTCATGGTCGGTTACTACATATACTTCTCTAAACAACCCTGTTGCTACTGTATTATCATAGGTATGCCTAATAACGGTTTTATTGCCCAATGGCTTCATCAATTTAAAAGGAAACCTTGTGGCCGCATAGCGGGCCGGTATCATGGCAATAATTTTCATGTTAATTATAAACGGCTTCTTTAGTGGGGAGCGTTTCCGATTCGTAGCCGCAATTTTCGCACTTGTAAATCTTTTTAGCTACGGCATAATTACCAAAAAGCCAGGTAAGCAGGGCTGTAAAAATATTTTGTGGCGATTGTCTTGCTACAAGCGTAAATTTATTCTTAAAACATTTGGGGCAAACGGCTGCACGGGTATATTCTTCTTCAAATTGCTCAATCAATTGACGTGCCGTTTCTTCGTACCCTTTGCTTACCACCAGTTTTATGCCGCCTATTACAGCGCCAAATATGGGATTTACCGTTACGGTATGTTCATCAAACAAATAACAGGGTACCCCTTCGTGCTGCAGGCGGGTACGCAAAATATTTGCCGAAAAATAATCGTCGAATGTTTTTAACACAACGGTTTGCATGCACTAAAGTTAATCAAAAAAAACTGATTTTCAAATGGGCATTAAACGCCTGTTGTCCAGCTCATTTCCCCATCTTTTTCGTCTTTAAGCGCTATGCCCAATGTGGCCAGTTTATTCCGGATGGTATCGGAGGTCACAAAGTCTTTCTTTGATTTGGCCTCTTTTCTTATTTCTATCAGCAACTGCATTACGCCGTTAAACATTTCATCATCTGCTTCCGAAACTGCCTTTAATCCCAAAACATCCTCAAGGTAATGTTTGAATTTTTCTTTCATCAGTTGCAGGGTTTCAGCGCTAATTTCGGCCATATTGATGCTGCCGCTTTTTAATGAATTGATGATGGGCGCCAGCTCAAAAAAATTGGCAATCACTTTTGCGGTACTAAAGTCGTCATCCATAAAATCTTCCAGTTGATCCAGCAATTGCAGGATAATACTGTTAACACTATTGCTTCCGTTATGGATGGACGTTACTGTTGAAGGCTGCAATGCTTTAAGCACTTCATACGCTTCCCAAAGTCGCTTTAATGCTTTTTCGCTTGCGGCCAAAGCCTCACTGCTAAAATCCAGGGTGCTGCGGTAATGGCTTTGCAAAATAAAAAATCGCACCGTCATGGGATGAAAAGCCTGCGTAAGCAGGTGATGGTTACCACTGAAAAGTTCGGTAAGTTTAATTACATTATTGTAGCTCTTACCCATTTTGCGTCCCTCAATGGTAATCATGTTATTGTGCATCCAATAGTTCACAGGCGCTTCATGGTTGCAAATGGTGCTTTGTGCAATTTCACTTTCGTGGTGCGGAAACAATAAATCCATGCCGCCGCCATGAATATCAAAACGGCTGCCGAGATATTTGGTGGCCATTGCCGAGCACTCAATATGCCAGCCGGGGTAGCCTTCGCCCCAGGGACTTGTCCAGCGCATGATATGCTCCGGCGCTGCCGCTTTCCATAAAGCAAAATCGGCTTTATCTCTTTTTTCATCCTGGCCTTCCAGTTCACGAGTGGTTTCCAAAAGGTCGTCAATAACCCGGCCACTCAGCTTGCCGTAAGGATAGTTTGCCGCATATTTTTTTACATCAAAATATACCGAGCCGTTTTTTTCATACGCATAGCCGGCCTCTATAATTTTTTGAATCATGTTGATTTGCTCTACAATATGGCCGGTAGCCGTTGGCTCAATACTGGGTTCAATGCAATTAAACTGTAGCATGGCCCAATGGTAAAGGTTGGTATATTTCTGCACCAGCTCCATGGGTTCCAGTTTTTCAAGCAGGGCTTTTTGCGCTACTTTATCCTCAGCAACACGGCCTTCTTCTTCAAAATGGCCGGCATCGGTAATATTGCGTACATAGCGTACCTTATATCCTTTTTGCACAAGCCATCGATAAACCACATCAAAAGTTATATAGGGCCTTGCATGGCCAAGGTGGCTTTCGCCGCTTACCGTAGGGCCGCACACATACATGCCCACATGCCCGGGAGTAATGGATTTAAACACTTCTTTTTGCCTGCTGTAAGAATTATAAATCTGTAAACTCATATTTTTTTGTTGACCGGTATTAGCGCCCTGCCCGGCATCCTTGTGTCACTCACTTGTACCGCATGGCAATACCCGGCAATACCATTAATTTTCGCAAAGGTATAAAACCGCTTTAAAAGCAAAGCGGGAGATTTTGGCGGTAGTGGCATATTTGCAATGCTTAACCAGATTTTCAAATAATAAATCATTTTTCCTGTTTTTTAAAGCAATCAGAGGATATTAAAATGTGTATGACATTTTATTAAATACCATAAAAAAAGTGTGTTGAAAAATATCAACACACTTAACTATTTACAATACATTAATAGCTCAGGTTTTTTTATCAATACCTTCTACGCTTAACGGTTTTTACCCTGCCGTTTCTGCCCTGTACCGTAGTTTTTTTAATAGTGCCGCCACGGCCTGTAATAACCGTTTTGGTACGGGATACCCTGTAATGATTTAAAGGCGCTGCATAGCGTCCGCTTACATAAACCGAATGCCTCCTTACGGGGACATAGATCATGTGGGCACGGTTTACACGGCGGGTGGTTACCACTACAAATGGTGTACGGTACCTGGGCCGGAAACCATAAAATGAACGCCAGCCCATTGGCCTCCAGGGTTTCCACCAGTATGGGTAATGGCGCCAGCCCCAGGGAGAACGATACACCACATAAGCAGGTGCAAATACAAAACGCACCATGGGCCATATCCACACATTTACAAATAAGGGTGCGCCCTGGTATTGTAATGCTGCATTGGGGCCATGAGCCGCCATATAGCTGTTTTGATCAACATAAGCAGCATCGCTACTGCCGTTATCGGGTTCTATAATTACTTCTTCACCATAAATATCTTTATCACCTATAATTTGCACCATGGCAGATTTATCGCCGGTTTTTTCCAGTTCTATTACGGCAATATCCTGGTTTTCATTTTCATTAACGGCAACCTGTAATACAAATGCGTGGGCATCTTTTTCATAGTTATCAATTACTTTAATGTAATCAATTTCACCATCCCCGTTTAAGTCTAAGTTGTTTACCCGGTTGTTTTCTGTATTCAATGATTTTTCAAAATCTTCAGGCGAGGAAGCTTTTTCAAAGAGCGCCAATGCCCCTTTTAAACTAAAATTATCTCCGGGCAGGCCGGTGGAGTCTGCTGAGGTTTCATCCTGTGCCAAAGATGGATTAATAGCCATAAACAAGCCAAAACTAAGGCAAAGGATATAGTGTATTTTTTCCATATAGTGTGTTTAGTGATTAAATCTTGTAATTAATTAACGTAAAACTGGATACCCAGGTATATAAGATATAAAAACAGCCAAAAAGTTTAATTGCCGGGAGGCAAAATTTTACTTGCTAAGGGGAGATGGATCAATCCCTTAGGAAATTATAATTTGATGAAGCTAAAATCGAAAACTGATCAGGAGGAAAAATGCAGGTTATATAAATTTTTTCTCATGGAGGTACTCAGCAATCTGCACGGCATTGGTGGCAGCGCCTTTGCGCAGGTTATCGCTCACAATCCAGCAGTTTAAGGTTTTGGGTTGTGTTTCGTCCCGGCGTAAGCGGCCCACAAAAGTTTCGTCTTTATCAAATGCCGTAAGCGGCATGGGGTAAACAAAATTGCCCACGTCATCTTTTACCACAAGCCCCGGCGCCTCGGTTAAAATATTTTTAACTTCCTGCAATTCAAATTCATTTTCCATTTCAATATTCACACTTTCGCTATGGCCGCCCATGGTGGGTATGCGTACGCAGGTTGCCGTTACGGCAATGCTGTTGTCCCCAATAATTTTTTTGGTTTCGTTTACCATTTTCATTTCTTCTTTGGTATAACCGTTTTCCAAAAAAGCATCAATATGCGGTATGGCATTTTGGTCAATGGGATATTTATACGCCATGGGGCCATTAGTGATGCCCTTGCGCTCGTTCATCATTTGCTCCACTGCTTTTACGCCGGTGCCGGTTACACTTTGGTAAGTGCTTACTACCACCCGTTTTATGGTATATTTTTTATGCAGCGGGTTTAATACCAGCACCATTTGTATAGTACTACAATTGGGGTTGGCAATAATTTTATCGGTAGCTTCAAGTGCAGCCGCATTTACTTCGGGCACTATTAATTTTTTTGTGGCATCCATACGCCAGGCGCTGCTATTGTCAATAACCGTAATTCCGGCATCGGCAAATTTTGGCGCCCACTCAAGGGAGGTGCCGCCCCCGGCAGAAAATAAAGCCACCGCCGGTTTTGCCGCAATGGCCGCTTCCATACCCACCACTTTGTAGCGCTTTCCCTTAAACTCAATTTCTTTGCCTACCGATTTTTCCGATGCCACGGGTATAAGTTCCGATACCGGAAAATTTCTTTCGGCAAATACCTGCAACATTTTTGAACCCACTAACCCCGTTGCGCCCACAACCGCTACTTTCATAAAATAATTTTTAGGCAAAATTAAGCCACCCATCTTGCTTTCACAAATGCACGGATTGTTTTTAAATTTATTTTTGCAAACACACCATGAGTAAAGAATGTTTTATTTATAATGTAACCGTAAAGGTTTCGGCACAAATAAGTAAAGAGTGGTTGCACTGGTTACAACAGGAGCATATCACCGAAGTTATGGCCACCGGCTGCTTTACCCATTCCGTAATTATGCACTTGTTTGATTTGGACGATACTGAAAGCGTTACTTATGCTATTCAATACCATGCCGAAAGTTTAACCAAATACGAAACCTATATTGCCCGGTTTGCCACAGCCCTGCGGCAAAAATCCTTTGATAAATGGGGCGATCGATTTGTAGCATTTAGAACCTTAATGAAAGTTGTGAACTAATTGTGCAAAACAATACCCCGCATCGGCAAGTCTTAAAATGGCCGCCTTCCTTTACAATCCGCTATGGCAAAGGATTTCAAAAAATGCTTTGAAATGCCCTACAGCAAAGGGTTTCATAGAATCAAACAGCTATTAAACACAAGCGTTTTACGTCAGCAATCAGCCGAAAAGCCTGCCAGCACTCAATTTTTGGCCTTTCCGGAAAATAATATTTTGGTCAAAAAAAATTTTGTTGAACTAAAATTCCATCTATATTTGCCCCACTATAAAATTTTTTTAAAAAAATTATCATGAACAAAGCAGAATTGATCTCAAAGATTGCTGATGATGCAGGCATCACAAAAACACAAGCCAACGAAGCATTAGATTCTTTTGTTGAAGCTGTAACAAAAACATTAAAATCCGGTAACAAAGTTACCCTGGTTGGTTTTGGTACATTCTCAGTTTCTAAAAGAGCTGCCCGTAATGGTCGTAACCCACAAACAGGCGCTGTTATTAAAATTAAAGCTAAAAAAGTAGCTAAATTTAAAGCCGGAAAAGAATTATCAGCTAAAATCTAACCGCTTAATGATTCTCAAAAAAGCAAGACACCTAAAGGTTCTTGCTTTTTTTATCTTTCAAAACAACCATCACAAAAATTTATTTTATGGGTCGTGGAGATATTAAAACCAAAAAAGGAAAAATTTCCGCAGGTTCTTTCGGCAAAAAAAGGCCGGCAAAGCCCGCTAAGAAAAAAGCAGCTCCTAAAAAGAAAGCCTGATTTTTTTTACCCGTTATTTTCAGCAGCTGCCATATGGCGGCTTTTTTATTTCCAACTCAACCTACTCGTATCTCTGCTTTTTCAAAAAACGTTTATGCCCGGCAATATGATTGAAATCAGGCTGTTTAAAAAAATTACTTCCAAAATTGCAACAGCTTCATTTATCCTTTTCATTTTGGGCAACTCCAAATTCAGAAACAATAAATTGATTGTAAACATTCTACAGCGCTGCCCGATTTATGAAGCAACGCAAATAAGGGCTTTGAATAAACAGGGCAATAAACCCAATTTTTTGTTTTAATAAATATAAAATTGAAAAAAAATTGTTGAAATAGCCAAAAACACAGTAATATTGCAGCGGAAAAGGCTTGCGAAGAATATCCTAATCATTAGCTACTTCAAAGCTTATTCGATTCCCATTCAAAAATTACCATTTCATTTTTCTTTATCAGAACGGAAGAATTAATTGAAAAACGCAGTTACATTTTTTTATGTACGACATACTACAACTGAACGATTTCCTCGTTCCTGAGTTGCTTGATATTGCAGAAACACTCAACATACCCAATGCAAAAAAACTCAGCAAGCAAAACCTTATCTACAAAATTCTTGACAAACAAGCTATTATGACAGCAGAGAAAAAAAACGCCGATGGGGATAAACCAAAGCGTAAACGTATTGTGAAAACCTCAACCGCTAACGGCATTGAAGAAGCAGAAGTAATGCAGGAGGCCCCGTTAAAAAAAGACCAGCCGCCCCACCGAGCCAAAAAAGCAGAAATGCCTGAAAAGAAAAGTGGTAAACCTAAAAAAGAGTCCGCCCCTGAATTGCCATTGGAAGAAGATGACTTGCAGCCCATCTCCAGCGAACAAACTACCGTACCCGCCGCAATAGCTCAAATGCTACAGGCCGAAGATATACAACAGGAAGAAGCAGAGGAAACGGCTTTGCAACCCAAGGAATACAATAAATCAAAACCTCCCGTTTTTAATATTGAGTTTGACGGTGTAGTATTGGGTGAAGGGGTTTTGGAAATGATGCCCGACGGATATGGTTTTTTGCGCAGCAGCGATTACAACTACCTCAGCAGCCCCGATGATATTTATGTTTCGCCCTCACAAATAAAATTATTTGGGTTAAAAACCGGCGATACGGTTTATGGATCGGTTCGCCCCCCAAAAGAAGGAGAAAAATATTTTGCTCTTTTAAAAGTGGAAACCATCAACGGCAAAACGCCTGAGGAAGTAAGGGACCGGGTGCCTTTTGATTACCTTACCCCATTATTCCCTTTTGAAAAACTGGAACTCACCACCCGTGCCGATAACTTCAGCACCCGCATAATGGATTTGTTTACGCCTATTGGTAAAGGACAGCGGGGTTTAATTGTAGCACAACCCAAAACCGGTAAAACCATGCTTTTGAAAGAAGTGGCCAATGCCATTGCCGAAAACCATCCGGAGTGTTACCTGATGGTGGTATTGGTAGATGAACGGCCGGAAGAAGTTACCGATATGGAACGAAGCGTAAAGGCCGAGGTGATTGCTTCTACATTTGATGAACCGGCAGAAAAGCATGTAAAAGTTTCAACTATAGCTTTGCAAAAAGCCAAGCGCCTGGTAGAATGTGGCCACGATGTGGTGATTTTGCTGGACTCTATTACCCGTTTGGCCCGGGCTCATAACACTGTAGCGCCCAGCAGTGGCAAGGTATTGAGTGGGGGTGTGGAAGCCAACGCCATGCAAAAGCCCAAGCAATTTTTTGGCGCCGCCCGTAAAATAGAAAACGGAGGCTCTCTCACCATTTTAGCTACCGCCCTTGTGGATACCGGAAGCAAAATGGACGAAGTGATTTTTGAAGAATTTAAAGGTACCGGCAACATGGAATTGCAACTGGACCGGAAGCTGAGCAACCGCAGGATTTACCCGGCTATTGACATTGTTGCCTCCAGCACAAGGAGGGATGACCTCTTGTTGGATAAAGACACGTTTCAACGGATGTGGGTATTACGCAAGCATATTGCCGACATGAATTCCGAAGAAGCCATTACCCTGTTACTTAAAAATATGAAAGGCACAAAAAACAATGCAGAGTTTTTAACCAGCATGAATAATTAACCGATCCTTTCAAATACATTCACTAATACCGCTGTATGCCAGCGGTTTTTCTTTTTTAAAATATCTTCGTTTAACCAATAAAGCATTCATTTTTTCGTTGATACTACTTCTAAATCATCTTAATGCCCATTAAAAATTGGCTCATCATAGTACTCCTCTTTAGCGGAAAACTTCATGCGCAGGATATTACCGGCTTGTGGAAGGGCCGGCTTTTTAACGACAGCACCAAAATGTATTA
>JAFDZZ010000119.1 GCA_018266715.1 Bacteroidota bacterium | reverse complement strand
ATGTTGACACCGATTTAATTGAGGCATCAGTTCCCGCCACGGCAGACGCTACATTGGTTTTTGCCGTTTGTAGTGCGGCAAGGGCTTGCTGTAAATGCATCAATTGATCCCTGTTATCCAAAATGATTAAGGTATCTCCTTTATGAACAAACTGGTTGTCTTTTACCCTCACTTCATTGATATATCCCGAAACCTTAGAAATTACCGGGCTTAAGTTTGAGGCCACCTGTGCATCGTCTGTTGCTTCATGGGTACGGCTGTACTGCCAGCGATGGTAACCCCAAAAACCCCCGGCAATAATAAGAATGCCCAGGATGATCCCAAATAAAGGATTGCGTTTCCTTTTCGTTGCTTCTCCAATGGATGCCGTGTTGGCTTCCGGTGCTTTGTTATTCTCCATTATTCCAATACTTTTTAATTGATCCCCTTATTTTTTAATAGCCGTTGGCAAAACCCCGGCTGTTTCCAACAATTTAAAATAGGCCAATGCAGCATCTGCCCTGGAATTAACCAGGTTAATTTTTGCTGCAAGCAGCGCCGCATCTGCGTCCAGTAAATCCGTAATGGTAACCAGGCTATTCTTATATTTATTTTGAGTAATTCTGAAATTTTCGCTGCTTTGCTCAAGCGCCCTTTCGTACACAAGCGTTTTTTTACCAGCAAACAAGGCATTTTGGTAGTCTTTATGTAAGGCCAGCTTTATGTTGTCGGTCAATTCATCTTGCAAGGCACTAAGTTGTTTTTCTTTAGCACGGGATTGAAGGAGTGTGGCATTTTTTTTCCACAGGTTAGCCAGGTTGTAATGAATGCCCACACCAAGATTAACCGCATTATACACCGAAATAAAATGAGGGATATTTGCCGCTACATATCCGCCCGAAAGTGATAAGGCAGGAAAACTTTGGGCCTTTGCCGCCCTGGTGGAAAACCCGGCTGCTTTTTGCTGTACGTTCAAGGATTGGAGGTCTTTTCGGCTGGTTAAGGAAAGCGCTTCAAAATAGTCCAGGGGCTGGTTGTTAAGCCCGGTTTGAATAAAGGAAGAGTCGGGTATTAATTGAGTTTCATCCGGTAAGCCCAGCAATAAATTCATACGCATCAAAGCCGTAGTATATTGATTGCCGGCATCAAGTAATTGCAATTCAATATTTGCCGTTTGCAGTTGGGCTTTAAGCCGGTCATTTCTTGCCATGATCCCATTTTCTTCCAGCCGTAAAAACATAGAATCTCTTTGCTGGGATGCGGTAAGGTTTTCTTTTAATACAGCAATTGATTTAGAAAATTTAAACAAGCCGGCAAAGGCATTGGCAATGGTAAAGGCAATCGTATTCTGGTCAGTTTCTGCATCCAACTCTGCCGCTTTTATCCCAAGCTTTGCCCTTGCTATGTCATATTTTATTCTATGGCCGGCATAGAGCGGTAAAGAAAGACTGGCCATGCCTATCATGGCTTGGTTGATGGTTGGCGCAGGTTCACTATTGCTGTTAGCATTACCCGTTTTCATTTTCATATCCACTTTAGCATTGGTGAGGCGCATATAACTTGCACTCCAATTAAAATCGGGGAGTTGATTATTTTGGGCGCCCAATAAAACGGCATGGGCTTCTTCAATTTTTGCCTTATCCATTTGCAGGTAACGGCTATGTTGCAGGCCCAGCGTTACCGCTTCCTGCAAGCTTATTTTTTTTATCTCCTGCGCCTGCAATTGCAACTTAAAAAAGAGCAGGAAAATCATTATTGGGCAATATTTATTTCGTTTCATAACCTACCAGGTCTTTCATAATTGATTTTAAATGTTTTTTCATTTCGCCGAAATACCACTCATCATACTCCGGCTCGGGCTGGTTGTTCATCTTATACTGCTTATAAATAGGTTTGCTTTTCAATGCATAAAAAATAGTGCCGGTTAGGGTAGATTGCAAGAGGGTTACATCGGGGTGGCGGGTAAATACTTTATGGCGAATACCGGAGCGTAAAAGCGTTTCAAAAAGGTCTAAATAAATAAACCGGAAGTTCCGGATAAAAGAGAGAATGCGTTTGTTTTTGGTATTCACCTGTAGCGATAGCATTATGTGGAAAAAACTCTGGTTATTCTTTACATTCTCGATATACTCATCAATCAGTTTTTCAAATTTTTGCCATTCATTCATTTCTGTACGGTTTACAATTTGCCGCACATACTCCTGTTTTTCTGCCATTCTTGTTTGCAGCAGGCTTTCCAACAGTTTCTCTTTTGAACCAAAATAATATGATATCATAGCAATATTCACCCCGGCTTCTTTGGCTATTTCCCTTACCGAAGTTGCTGAAAAACCTTTTTGTGCAATGAGTCGTTCAGCCTTTGCCAAAATCATTTCCTGCTTAGATGAGGTTTTAGCCATTCCATTCATGCCACAAAATTAAACATTTGTTTAAATTAATCAAACGTTTGTTTAATTCTTTTTTAAATCCCTTTAAACTTCCATTACGGGTGGGCTGCAATTACAGGTAATGTATTTCGGTAATTACCGTAGAAAAGGCCCTGAACATATCCATAACGCCGCAATATTTTTCAGCAGACAGGCTAACGGCTTTTTCCATCTTTGGACGGTTTTCAGGCTCAAGTTTTATCGTATAGATCACTTTTACTTTAGAATAAACCTGGGTATGCTCTCCGGTAAGTTCAGCATCTGCATCAACAGAGAGGTTGGAGAAAGGCACTTTCATTTTATTTAAAATACTTACAATATCCACTGCTGTACAACCGGTTAAAGCCGCCAGCATCAATTTTTTAGGGCTTGGGCCGGCATTATCACCTCCATCAGACAGGCTTTTATCCATCACAACCTTATGGCCGTCAATTTCTGCTGTAAAATGCATTTTGTGGTCATGTTTGGTAGAAATAATATGGTTCATATGTATTTTATTGCTATTTTAAGTTAAAATAAGTCGTGTAAATAAAAATATTAAAAATATCCAAAATTCCCTCGTGGAAATCCGACAATTTTACCTACCTTTGCCGTCCAAAATTTTAGGAAATGGCTAGAGTATGTCAGGTTACCGGGAAAAAGCCGGTTACGGGAAACAAAGTTTCTCATTCGAATATTAAAACAAAACGCAGGTTTTTACCCAACTTACAAACCAAACGTTATTTTCTTGCAGAAGAAGACAAATGGGTAACCCTAAAAGTATCGGCAGAAGCCATACGCACCATTAATAAAAACGGCTTGTACTCCGTAGTTAAAAATTTGCGTGCCGCCGGAGAAAAAATTTAATTTTTTACATTTTATAATATACTGCAATGGCAAAGAAAGGTAACAGGGTTCAGGTAATATTAGAGTGCACCGAGCATAAAACAAGCGGTAAGCCCGGAACAAGCCGCTATATTACCACAAAAAATAAAAAGAACACCCCGGATCGTTTGGAGTTGAAAAAGTTCAACCCTATTTTAAAAAAAGTAACGGTTCATAAAGAAATTAAATAATTCACTCCCCGATTGAGTCGGTTAAAATAAATTGTTATGGCAAAAGCAGCAAAAACGGCGATAAAAACCAAAGACCAGAAAGCCGCAGCAGAAGCAAAAAACTGGAGCAAAGTGATTAAAACGGTTCGCAGCCCAAAAACAGGCGCTTACACGTTTAAAGAAGCCATTGTGCATAAAGACAAAATCAAAGAATTTTTGGCTAAATAATTAGCCTTACCTGTTTCCGTTAAAAGCTTCCTGATTGATTTCCGGAGGCTTTCTTTATTTTTAGGCTTCCCCTCACCATAAAATTGCAACTCGTATGGGATTTTTTGATAAAATATTTGGAAAAAAGCAGCAGCAGGAATCTATTGACCAGGGGCTGCAAAAAACCCGGGAAGGTTTTTTAGGTAAAATTTCCAGGGCAATTGCCGGCAAAAGCACCGTAGATGAAGAAGTGCTGGACCAGGTAGAAGATGCCCTGGTAACCGCCGATATTGGAGTGGAAACCACCGTAAAAATAATTGATGCCCTGGAAGCCCGGGTTGCCAAAGATAAATACCTTAATACGGCTGAACTGAATACCATTCTAAAGGATGAAATAAAAAATTTACTGGTATCTGCACCACAAGACAGCAGTTATAATAATTATGAATTACCCGCCGGGCATAAGCCGCATATTATTTTAGTAGTGGGGGTAAATGGCGTAGGAAAAACCACAACCATTGGCAAATTGGCCCATAATTTCAGCCTGGCCGGAAAATCGGTTTTATTGGGCGCAGCAGATACCTTCAGGGCTGCGGCCGTAGATCAATTAACCATATGGAGCGAGCGAACCAATGTACCCATAGTAAAAAAAGAAATGGGTAGCGACCCGGCTTCGGTGGCTTTTGATACCGTTAAAAGCGGGTTGGCCAAAAATGCCGATGTGGTACTTATTGATACCGCCGGCAGGCTTCATAACAAAGCCCATTTAATGGATGAACTTTCAAAAATTAAAAAGGTTATTCAAAAAGTTATTCCCGAAGCGCCCCATGAAGTGATGCTGGTACTTGACGGCAGTACAGGTCAAAATGCTTTGGAACAGGCCATGCATTTTACGGCCGCTACGGATGTAACGGCATTGACCATTACAAAATTAGATGGCACAGCTAAAGGGGGTGTGGTTTTGGCCATAGCGAACCAATTTAAAATTCCGGTAAAATTTATTGGTGTTGGAGAAAAGGCAGAAGACTTACTGGTTTTTGATAAAGATCAGTTTGTTAATGGATTATTTCAACTGCAGTAATTAACTTAAACGAAAAGGCCCCTAAGAATAGGGGCCTCGTTTACCAAAACTAACTGCTTATGAGAAATTCTTCATTTAAACTTGCTCCACAAATGTCGGATGAATTTGAGGTTTTTGGTGTTAAGATTTAGCTAAAGACTTGTTTACAAAACGGCAAAAAACCGTTAATATCTAAAAAAATGGCTTTTTTACTATACCCCGCCAATCATGGTCATGGTTTCTACAGCTGCAGTTTGGTTATGATCAAATGCCAACTGTTTATGATTGATAATATCTACAATAGTTCCAATTAAACACAAACCCCCGGTTAAAAAATAGAGGATACCCATACCCCATTGATTAATTAAAAAGCGGTGCACCCCTGCAAAGCCTACAAAACCCAGCAAGCAGGTAATTAAAATAACATCCGCTTTTTTTCTCCTGCTGTTATAGATGGAAATAAAAGTTTGGAGTTTATCCTGCGGCAAATCTTTGGTAAATGCTACCAGGTAGTTTAGTTCCTCTGCTTCTAATGAAGGTATTTGGCTGAGGAAAAGTTGATTGTTGTTCATGGCTTATTTTCTTAAAAGTGAATAAATACGATGCAAAATTATTAATAAGGCCGGAATACCAAAATAATGATTGTGCCAGGAAGACGAAAAATCAAGCATCATGGCATAATGAATTGCCCGGCCAATACCACAACCTGGGCAAAAAGGAAAATGCAAAAACTTAAATACACAAAGGCTATGTGCATCATTCCCCGGCTGTATAAAAAACAGCATGAGCAGGGCCAATACCCAAAATATGAGTTCGGGTTTAAAGGCGGTGGATTTTATGGGGTAAGTTTTGAACAAGGCTAAAATTTAAAGTTTAGTAATTTTATGAATTACTGCAGGATATATAATTGCATCGCCATTACTTTTACTGTTTTGAATTTTTCTTACCACTTTCATGCCTTTAACCACTTTTCCAAAAACGGCATATCCCAGTCCATCGTTATTGGCCGAAGGCTCACCGCCATCCAATTGTTTTTGATCGCCAATACAAATAAAAAATTCGGTTGTGGCTTCGCCATTGTTTACCCTTGCAAAAGATAAAGCCCCGCTAGTATGGGAGAGGCCCGTATTTTTTGGAGATTCCATTTCTATACCGGCCATGGTTTTTTGAAGCGTGGGGTTTGATTTAATGATACCGCCCTGAATAAATCCAGAATTATATTCCTCACTAAGGGTTTCGTCTTTCATAACACGGTAAAAATTTCCGTTATTATAAAGCCCTTTGTCTATATAAGATAAAAATGCTGTAACCGTTTTAGGTGCTTTTTTAGGATAAAGCTCTGCCTCAATTTTACCAAAATCCGTATAAATTACAATATGGGGATTATCGTACTTTTTAGTACTGCAGGAAACCGTTATTAACAGCAGGCAGAAAAACAATAGCTTCTTCAAGGAAAAATATTTATACAAATATACCTTTAATCAGCAGCTCAATGATCATTTAAGGGCAAGCCCCTTTTTTGCCATTCAATCCAATTAATATATTCCGGGGCTACCCGGCGTTCTTCCATAGTGATGCAGTTATCTACCGGGCACACTAATTTGCAGAGGTTGCAACCTACACATTCTTCTTCTTTAATGGTATAGGTGTTATAGGGCATGCCTTTTTCAAGATGAATAGATTGGTGCGATGTGTCTTCGCAGGCGATATAACAAAGGCCGCAGTGAATGCATTTATCCTGGTTGATTTGTGCCACATGATGGTAGTTAATATCCAGGTCTTCCCAATGTGTAACGGCAGGAACTGATTTACCAATAAAGTCGGTAAGTTTTTTAAAGCCTTTTTCATCCATCCAGTTATTAAGGCCTTCAGCCATATCTTCCACTATTCTAAAACCATGATGCATGGCGGCGGTACACACCTGTACATTACTTGCGCCCAATAACATAAATTCCACGGCATCCTTCCAGGTACTTACGCCCCCAATACCGCTTATGGGTACTTTGGATGTGATGTCGTCCTGGGCAATAGTAGTAAGCATTTTTAAGGCAATGGGTTTTACTGCAGGGCCGCAGTAACCACCAAATACCGATTTACCACCCACATAAGGATTGGGAACAAAATTATCCAGGTCAACCCCGGTAACGGATTGAATGGTGTTAATTAGGGACAATCCATTTGACCCGGCTTTTACTACAGACCGGCCGGTAGGCACCACGGAATGAACATTGGGCGTAAGTTTGGTAATTACCGGTATGGTAGCGGCTTCCATAACCCATTCCACAACCATACAGGCAATATCTGGATCCTGGCCAACGGCAGCGCCCATTCCTCTTTCGGTCATTCCATGCGGGCATCCAAAGTTGAGCTCAAAACCATGAGCGCCGGTATCTTCTACTTTTTTAATTAACTCGTGCCAACTTTTTTTATCATTATCAGCCATTAAGGAAACTACCATTGCCCTGTCGGGAAAAAGTTTAAGGCATTCTTTTATTTCTTTTAAGTTGATGTCCAACGGCCGGTCGCTAATGAGTTCAATATTATTTAACCCCATCATTCTTGCTCCATTATAATCTACGGCAGAATAACGGCTGGATACATTTTTAACCTGCGACCCCAGCGTTTTCCATACTACGCCACCCCAGCCTGCTTCAAAAGCCCTGAGTACGTTATATTTTTTATCGGTAGGTGGTGCACTTGCCAGCCAAAATGGGTTGGGGGATTTTATACCGAGGAAGTTTGATGATAGATCTGCCATGAAATAGTTGTTATAGTGATGAGTTATGAGTTATGGGTTATGAGTGGTTAACTGATCCTATTTTAATGTTACAATCCGATATACTTTAAAATTGCTTTAGCACCATCTTTTCCGGCCTGCACGGCATCTACCACTTCTTTACCGCCATTTACCGCATCGCCGCCTGCAAATACCCCTTTAATATTTGTTGCACAATTTTCATCAAGGGTTATTTTTCCTTTTGAATTTGAAATGCCGTATTGGTTGATTAAATTTTCAAAAGGCATTTGCCCGGCGGCTTTTATGATCATATCCACTTCCAGGGTAAAGGTTTCGCCGGTATCTACAGGTGAGCGCCGACCGCTTGCATCCGGAGCGCCCAATTGCATTTTACGGCACAGTAATGCCTTTACTTTTCCATTTTCAGTAATTACTTCTTTGGGTGCAGCCAGCCAAATCACTTCACAGCCATCCAGCAATGCCAAATCCAATTCAACCTGGGTGCAGGGTTTTTCATTTTCGGTTCGCCGGTAAATGATGGTAACTTTTTTTGCTCCAAGTCTTTTTGCCTGGGTTGCAGCATCTATTGCCGTCATGCCTAATCCAATTACGGCAACATTATCACCTACAGCAACCGATGAAAAACCGTTATTTCGTAAAGTGTAAATAAAACTTATGGCGTCTTCAACACCAGGTGTATTTTCACCCGGAATATCGAGTTGCCGGGCCATACCAACACCTATTGCAAGATAAACGGCATCGTAATTTTTTTGAAGCTGTTCAAGTGAAATATCTTTTCCTAATTCTTTTTGATATTTGATTGTAATTCCTCCCACTGCGGTAATAAAATTCACTTCATCGTCGCAAAACTGTGGAGTTACTTTGTAAGCGGCAATTCCATAGGTCATTAAACCGCCGCCTTTATTTTCTTTTTCAAATATAGTTACCTCTACACCCTGGCGGCTTAAAATATGGGCGCAACTCAGGCCTGCAGGGCCAGCGCCAACAATGGCCACTTTTTTTCCATTAGAAGGCTTTCTTTCAAATAATTGCCAGTTATTTTTAATGGCTGCATCGGTGGAAAACCTTTGCAGCCTCGCAATAGGAATAGGCTTTTCTTCCATAAGGTTATACACGCAAGCGCCTTCGCAAAGTTTCTCAACCGGGCACACCCTGCTGCAACCTGCACCCATTATATTGCTGCTTAAAATGGTATGTGCCGAGCCTTTAATATTATCTGTGGTAATTTGTTTAATAAACTTTGGGACATCAATACTTGTAGGGCAACTTTTTGTACATGGCGCATCGTAGCAAAAAAGACAGCGATTGGCTTCTACCAAAGCGGCATTCAACGTTTCAAACGGTGGGTGAACATCGCTGAAATTTTGCTGATATTCTTCCGGGGAAAGCCTGTTTTTCTTAATCATTTATTTGACGATTAAACACTAAAATTTGAAATACCGATAAAAGGCATTTCTTTTCAAAAAAATTAAAGTTCGGTTAACCTACCATAAGTTTCGGGGCGCCTGTCCCTAAAAAACTGCCAGGTTGCCCTTACTTCTTCAATCATATCCAAATCAAAATCGGCGATGAGCAATTCGTCATTGTCTTCGCTGGCTTGTGCAAAAATTTGCCCCCGTGGATCCACAAAATAACTGCTGCCATAAAATTTTCCGAGGTTCCAGGGTTTTTCATGGCCAACACGGTTAATGCAGCCCATAAAATAGCCGTTGGCGGCTGCATGTGCAGGCTGCTCTAGCTTCCATAAATATTGTGAAAGCCCTGCTACCGTTGCGGAAGGATTATATACTATTTCTGCACCATTTAATCCAAGTATCCTTGCCCCATCGGGAAAATGGCGGTCATAACAAATATATACGCCTACTTTGGCATAGCGGGTTTCAAAAACCGGGTAACCCAGGTTGCCGGGTTTAAAGAAAAACTTTTCCCAAAAACCTGAAGTATGCGGAATGTGATTTTTTCTATACTTGCCTAAATATTTTCCATCGGCATCAATCACTGCGGCGGTATTATATAAAACGCCTGCCTGTTCTTTTTCATAAACAGGCACCACAATAACCATACTGTATTTTTTGGCATACTCCTGCATGCGTTCAATGGTAGGGCCGGGCACGGTTTCGGCGCTTTCGTACCAGGCTTTATCCTGCCCGGGGCAGAAATAAGGCGTATTGAAAATTTCCTGGAAACAAAGGATTTGTACCCCTTTTTTACCGGCTTCTTCAATGTAAGGAATATGCTTTTGCATCATAGCTTCCTTTATTTCTTCTATACTTCCCTCTCCTTCAGTTTTAGGTAATGAAAGTTGAATAAGACCTGATTTAATTTTTCGTGGCATAGTGAAATGGTTGATTTAAGAAATGCTTGAATTGTATTAAGTGCAATTAAATATTTTGCTTAACTTTTTTTCTTTTGATAAATTTACCAAAACCTTTTGATACTTTACATTCATTGTTATTTATAGCAATAGTTCCCCTCAGTAAAACGGTTTTAATTTTTCCGGTACATTCCCAACCTTCATACCCGCTATAATCTACATTCATGTGATGTGTTTTGGCCGAGAGCTGATGGGTTTCTTTAGGGTCAATAAGTATAAGATCAGCATCGCTACCCACGGCTATGGTTCCTTTTTGGGGAAACATGCCAAATATTTTTGCGGCATTTGTGGAAGAAACTTCAACAAATTTGTTTAAGCTGATTTTTCCTTTGTTTACCCCTTCACTAAATAACAGTTCCATCCTGTTTTCAATTGCCGGGTGGCCGTTGGGGATTTTGCTAAAATCATCCTTGCCCATCAGCTTTTGCTCCCACATAAACGGGCAATGATCGGTAGCAACCACTTGTACCAGGCCCTGGTTGATACCGGCCCAAAGAGTTGCCTGGTCTTTCTTTTCACGCAAGGGCGGGCTCATCACCCATTTGGCACCATCTGCTCTTTCATATAAGGAGGCATCAATGATTAAATATTGAATACAGGTTTCTACAAAAAGGTTTTGGTTTCTTTTAGTGGCATTACGTACGGCATTTAATGCACCCTCGCAGGTAAGGTGAACAATATAACCGGGGCAACCCGTATAGTTGGCCATATCTGCAAAACGTTCGGCGGCTTCGGCCTCGGTAACTTCGGGCTGAGATAAATAATGATACAATGGGGAAAGGTTCCCTTCATTGCGGTGCTTTTGAACCAGGTAATCAATCATATCGCCATTGGTGGCATGTACATTTATTAATCCGCCTTGTTTTTTTACTTCTTCCATCAGGCCAATCATTTGCCTGTCGTCAATCATTAAAGCGCCTTTATAGGCCATAAATGTTTTAAAAGAAGTGATGCCTTCCTGCTCAATAAACTGTTGGATTTCTTTTTTGGTTTCTTCGTTAAAATCGGTTACGGCCATGTGAAAGCTGTAATCGCCTACACAATTCCCGTTGCTTCTTCCCCGCCATTCCTCCAGGGCCGATTGTAACGAGTTGCCCTGCTTTTGTAAAATAAAGTCAATAACCATCGTAGTACCGCCAAATAAGGCCGCCCTTGTACCGGTTTCATAATTATCGCTGCTGAAGGTTCCCATAAAAGGCATATCCAGGTGCACATGGGGATCAATACCTCCCGGCAGCACTAATTTTCCGGTTGCATCAATTACCGTATCTGCATTTACCTTTAAATTTTTGCCAATGGTGGAAATGGTTTCCCCTTCAATAAAAATATCGGCGGAGTAATCTGCATCGGCTGTAACAATCCTTCCGTTTTTAATTAATATACTCATCTCGTTCTTTTATATGATGAATGTTGATTTTTATTTAAGTGGCATGGTGCACTTTTGAAAAATTCAAAAACTTAAACGGCTACTTCTTTTGTTTCATTAATAAATAATAAATGATCCCACTCACCACAAAACCCACAAACCATGCATAGTGATATAAATGGTTTATCCAGCCGGGAAATGCAGTTGCGCTAATTATTTTTATTTGAAGCAAAAAACCCGGCAGGTTGGGCAGCACGCCCAGCAATAAAGCAATAATTGCTTTTTGATTAAAGCCTTTTTGGTAGGCATAAATCCCGTTAGCATTATACAGTTCATCCAGCGCCAATTCTTTTTTCCGTATAAAAAAATAATCTGCAATCATAATTCCTCCCACGGGGCCAAGCAAACTGGAGTAAGCAATTAACCAGGTAAAAATATAGCCGTTGGGGTCTGCAATTAATTTCCAGGGGAAAATAAGAACGCCAATAATACCGGTGATGTAACCCCCCGTTCTAAAATTTATTTTTTGAGGGGCAAGATTGGCAAAATCATTTGCCGGGCTTACAATATTAGCAGCAATATTGGTGGCCAGGGTTGAAATAATAATCCCTATCATTGCTACGGTGGCCATAATTTTATTATCGAATTTTGCGGCAAGTTTTACAATATCCCATTCGGTATTGCCGTAAATAATGGCCGTTGCAGATGTAACAATTACGCCCACAAAAGCAAAAAATGCCATTGAAGGCGGCAGACCGATGATTTGGCCATTTACCTGCGCCTTTTGCGATTTTGCATACCTTGTAAAATCGGGGATATTTAATGAAAGTGTTGCCCAAAACCCAACCATACCTGTTAATGCCGGAAAAAAAAATGACCAAAACTCACGACTTGATGAGAATTTACTGGGCTGGCTTAAAATGGGGCCAAGGCCTTTTGCTGCAACAATTGCCCATACTAATAATGCCAATGCAGCAACAGGCAAAAAAATGGCTTTAAATACCAGGAGTTTTTTAATGCTGTCCACACCAAGGTAAATGATATACATGTTTAATGCCCAAAATGCCAAAAAGCATATCATTGGAAAGGCCTGCGGTATTAAAGCGGCGTTATCTATTTCGGCCAAAGAAGGAAACCAAATGCGAAAAATATTGTATAATGATGCTCCACCTATCCAGGTTTGAATGCCAAACCATCCGCAAGCCACAATTGCCCGAAGCATTGCCGGAATATTAGCGCCCCGGGTACCAAAACTGGCCCTTACAAATACCGGGAATGGAATGCCGTATTTTGCACCTGCATGACCATTTAAAATCATGGGTATTAAAACGATGCAATTGCCCAAAAAGATGGTAAGCACAGCCTGCCACCAATTCATCCCCCCATCTATTAAAGAACTGGCCAGCATGTAGGTAGGGATACATAAACTCATGCTAATCCAAAGCGCTGCATAGTTCCAGGTTCCCCACTTACGGTTATTAGCCGTAACCGGGGCAAGGTCTTCATTAATAAGTGATGAATGATTGCTCTGGGTCATGTACAGGTTTATCTTGAATATTGAAAATTGAAAAATTAAAAGCCTTATTATCCAATTGTGCAAACTATGATTTTGCTCAAGCTATACTTTCATCGGCAATACTTAAAGCTTCGCTAATTATTTCCAACCCTTCGTCAATTTGCTCTTTAGTTACAATTAAAGGTGGTGCAACAAAAATAAAATTCCATCTTACAAAAGTGTACATGCCCAGTTTTTTGATTTTTGCGGCAACTTTATTCATTACCGTCATTTCTTCTGCATTTGCATTAAAGGGCGCAAGGGGTTCTTTGGTTTTTCTATTTTTCACCAATTCTATACAGCCTAATAAGCCGGTATTCCTAAAATCTCCTATGGATGGATGTTTCTTCATGAGTTCGGCCACTTTTTGCTCCATATATTTACCCATTTCTGCGGCCCGGTCTATTAAGTTTTCTTCTTCGTAAATTTTAATGGTTTCCAAAGCTGCGGCACAGCAAACCGGGTGGGCCGAATAGGTTAATCCCAAAGGCAAAACCGCATCGTTATATTTAGCTGCAATTTTTTCACTCACCTGCAGGCATCCAAAAGGCAGGTAGCCGCAGGTTAACCCTTTTGCCATTACAATCATATCCGGAACCACATCATGGTTTTGAAACCCAAACCATTTTCCGGTACGGCCAAAGCCACTCATCACTTCATCCATAATAAGTAAAATACCATGCTTTTGGGTAATCTCCCTCACGGCTTTTAAAAATCCAATAGGATATTTCAAGCATCCCGAAGTGCCGGATTCGCCTTCAAGCAAGATGGCGGCAATGGTGTGAGGGCCTTCATAAGCAATAATCCGTTCCAACTGGGCCACGGATTCTTTTAATAAATTTTCGGCTCCATATTCCCAGCGATATAAATAAGGTAAATCAAAATGTACAAAATTGGGCGCCTGGTTTACATCTACCGGAATTCTTCGTGGATCGCCACCTGCCGATATTGCACCCATAGTAGCACCATGATAAGATTGGTAACGGGTAATAATTTTATGGCGCCCGGTATAAAGCCTTGCCAGCTTAATGGCATTTTCGTTTGACGTTGCGCCGCAAAGCGTAAAAAAAGATTTGTTTAAATCTCCCGGGCAAATTTCTGCCAGTTTTTTCCCCAGGTCGGCCCTCACTTTGGTAACGCAGCTTGGCGATACATAAGCCACTTCTTTCATTTGCTTTACAACAGCTTCGGTAATGCGCTGGTTTCCGTGACCAATATTGAGATTGATAAGCCCGCTTGAAAAATCAAGAATGCGGTTGCCATCGTAATCGTAAAGGTAAACGCCCTCGGCGTGTTTTATGGCAATGGGATTGGTACCTTTTTGCTTGCTCCAGCTAAATAAGGTGTACTCTTGCGCATCATTAATGATTTCTGTTGCCAAAGACAAGGTTTGTGATGGTAGCATAATAAAAATTTTTATACTAAATTATTTTTTCTAATCCTGGTTATAATCCCCCGTGGAAAAAACTCCCACACCCATTAAGCGGTTTGTAACTATAGTTTTTTATGACATCCAGTTTACTCCCGCTTCGGGGTTCCATTTGGTGGTGCTCTTTTTAAGTTTGGTCCAAAATTCAATTGAACTTTTTCCGGTAATATCGCCCACCCCAAACTTACTTTCGTTCCATCCGCCAAAGCTAAAAGGCTCCCTGGGAACGGGTACCCCCACATTAACGCCAATCATACCGGCGCTGGCATGATCAATGATATAACGGGCCAGCCCGCCATTTTGGGTAAACACGCTGGCCGCATTTCCATAGGGATTTGCATTTTCAATTTCCAATGCCTCATCAATGGTATTGGTGCGCATAATGGAAATTACCGGCCCAAAAATTTCTTCTTTAGCCACACTCATTTGTGGTTTTACAAAATCAATTACGGTAGGGCCAACATAAGTGCCGTTTTCTTTTCCTTCCACTTTGGCTCCACGGCCATCCACTAAAATTTTTGCTCCGTCTTTTTCTGCTTCGGCTATATATCGTTCTATGCGTTCTTTACTTTCTTTATTGATCACAGCGCCAAGGTTTACGCCGGGTACTACTTTTTTGGCCTCTGTAACAATCTTATCTATAATGTGATCTACATTTCCCACGCCTACCATGGCGCTTGCCGCCATACAACGCTGGCCTGCACAACCACTCATGCTGGCTACCACGTTGGCGGCGGTCATATCTTCTTTTGCATCGGGTAAAACCATTAAATGATTTTTTGCACCGCCTAAAGCCAGGGCTCTTTTATAATTATGTGTAGCTCTTTGATAAACTATTTTGGCCACTTTTGTAGATCCTACAAAAGATACGGCTTCAATGGCCGGGTGGTCGCAAATAGCATTTACAATTTCCACATCACCGTTTACAATATTAAAAACCCCATCCGGAAGGCCGGCTTCCTTTAATAGTTCTGCAATTTTAATACAACTCAACGGCACTTTTTCCGAAGGTTTCATAATCATACAATTGCCGAGGGCAATGGCATTGGGAATGGTCCAGTTGGGTACCATTGCCGGAAAATTAAAGGGAACTATGGAGGCCACAACGCCCAGCGGAACATGCTCGGTACGGCATTCCACGCCTTTGCTTACTTCTAAAACTTCGCCGGAAACCAGCTGGGGTAATGAAGTTGCAAATTCCGTAAGCTCAATACATTTTTCCACTTCGGCAACGGCTTCTCCCAGCGTTTTACCGTTCTCTTCCTGCACCAGGGCTGCCAATGCATTTAAATCCCGTTCCAGCAAAGTTTTATATTTAAAAAAAACCTGCACCCTTTCTTTTATGGGTCTCCTGCTCCATTCCGGGAAAGCTTCTTGGGCTGCCTGCACGGCATCGTTTAAATCTTTTGCTGTACTCAAAGGAACGGTGGAAAGCAAAGAACCATCTATGGGTGATACCACTTCTAAAGTTTTTTGAGATGAAGCAGCTACCTGTTTTCCGTTAATGTAATTTTTTAAAGGGGGATATTTCATGAAATACTGTTTAAATATGATTGCAATTTACATAAAGTGTAAGGCAATTTGGTAATTACCGGCACTCTATGAATTATTGATTTTGCAAAAAAATAAATTAATAATAAATTATTTAAAGAATAACTAAATAAAAATTAAAAATAATGCATTTTGAGCAAAAATTTAAAAGATAATGCTTATTTTCCACGACAATTAACATTGCAATGAGTTTAAAAGACGAAAACAGCCTAGATGAGTTAGATTTTAAAATTCTTTCTGAGCTTCAGAAAGATGGGCGGATGTCCTTTACCGAAATGGCCGAAAATCTTAGTGTATCTGTGGGTACCATTCGAACAAGGCTCAATAAATTAATTTTGGACGAAACGGTAAATATTATTGGCAGGGTAAACCCCGATAAAGTGGGTTTTAAATGTTATGCGCATATTGCGGTTTTTGTAAGGCCGGCAACCCTAAAGGAAAAAGTTGCTCAAAAAATTGCCAAACTACCCGAAGTGAGTTTCCTGGCCATGACCAGTGGCGATTACGATCTTGAAGTGGATGTGATGTGCCGGGATAATAATCACCTGGTAAACTTTGTAGACGAAATCAGTAAGGTGGAAGGGGTAAACCAAACCAAAACCACCATCTATTTTAAAGTGTATAAATATGCCCAGCCCGATCTTAAATTACTAAACACCTGATTGGAGGGTTTAAGTTGCTGCAATATTTTTTCTCCCCGTCCGTTCCCCATATATGCCCAAATTGATTTTTTTTATTTTTGCTTTTTGCAGTGCAACTCATGTTTTTGCTCAAAAAAAGGATCCACAAAATATAGTGATTCCCACCTACGAACAGTGTAAGGAAAAATGGAACTATATTTTTGTAAAAGATACCCTTAGCGGCACAATTCTTTATTACGAAAAACCACCCTTTCTCTGCGGCAACCTTTCATCTGCTTCTATTACCATTATAATAACCACAAAAGGCGACAGCCTTCGTATTTTACAGGTTTGCGATACCACTACATCATTATTTATCAAACAAAAAATTTGGGTTATTCCTGATTATACTGCGTACCGCAATATTGCTTTACCCTTTAATACCAGCAAATCAGACTGCGAAGTAAAGAATACCATTTATGGAATAAAAAAAATTCGAAAGCCCGGATGACAGCCGCCATTTAAACACATACGGCAAGCCAGGCCATCATTCCCATACCCTGTTCAATGGCATCCTCATCCACGTTAAATGTTGGCGTATGTACACCGCTTGTTATGCCTTTGGCTTTATTGGCTGCACCCAGCCTAAAAAAACAAGCCGGAATTTGCTGTGAATAAAAAGCAAAGTCTTCGGCGCCCATTCTTAATTCTGTTTCAAAAACTTTTTCTTTACCGGCATATAACGCAGCCTGGCCCTTTGCTTTTTGGCTCAAATCTACATGATTGAAAACGGCAGGATAGCCAATATCAATATGAACCTCTGCGGTGGCGCCCATGGCAGCAGCCGTTTCTTCCACATATTTTTTTATGAGTTTATGCGCCTCAAAACGCCACTCTTCATTCATGGCCCTAAATGTGCCCATTAGCTTTACTTCCGAAGGAATCACATTGGTTGTAGTACCCCCCTGAAAAGAGGTAATCGATAATACGGATGGATTAAAAGGGTTATTATTCCGGCTGATGATTTGCTGTAATCCCGTTACCAAATAAGCGCCAATAAGTATGGGGTCTGCAGTAAGTTGTGGAGCTGCTGCATGGCCACCTTTAGCTTTGAGAGTAATATATATTTCATCGGCACTGGCCATAACCATGCCTCCTCTAAAACTAAATTCACCCGCCTCCATTACCGTATGCACATGTAAAGCAAATATTTTTTGGGGAACAGGATTGAGCAGTACTCCTTCCCGTATCATGATGCTGGCTCCACCCGGATTTTTTTCTTCGCCGGGTTGAAAAATACATTTTACCGTTCCCTCCCACCGGTCTTTTAAACGGTGCAATATTTTAACTGCGCCAAGCAGGCATGCGCTGTGTACATCATGGCCGCAGGCATGCATGATGCCGGTATTTTTTGATTTATAATCCACATCATTTTGCTCTTCTATGGGTAAGGCATCTATATCGGCCCTTAATGCCACCACTCTTGATGAAGGGTTTTTCCCTTCTATGATGGCTACAATACCTGTGGTTGCCATAACGGTAAAAGAAATGCCTATGAGCTGTAATTGCTTTTGAATATAACTGGATGTTTCAAATTCCCGGAAACTGAGCTCAGGATGGGCATGCAAGTGCCTCCTGAATTGTATCATATCATTTTTAAATGCTCCGGCCAGTAATTTAATTTCGTCAATCATGCATCGAAGGTAATTGAAACCCAAATGTTAAGGCGCAATCTCTCCCAGAACTTTTCCTACACAACCGCTGGGCATTTGAATTTTTAGCAGGGCGGCTACCGTTGGGGCAATATCCGTCATATACACTTCCCGGTGTGTTGCTCCGGCTTTTATTTTCCATCCAAACCATAATAAGGGAATATGGGAGTCATAAGGGTTCCACATGCCATGTGTTGTTCCCTTTGCGCTACCTGAAAAATAGCCTGGTTTTATGGTATAATAGATGTCGCCGCTTCTAACCGGGTTGTAAGCATTAATTAGCCTTGAATGTATAGGCTCCGGAAGGGTGGTTTGAGCTAATTGGGCCATTTCAAATACATCTACTACAAATGGAAATTGCCTTACAATATCCATTACTTTATATTTTACTTTGGAAACATCTTGTCCTGATTTTTTTATGGCATCCATGTCCAGGTACAATTGGTAATTATCGGAGTTTACGATTATTTTCTTAATTCCAAAAACAGCCTCAATGCTATCGTTTATTGTATGTACAAAGGTTTTGTTATCGAAAACAGCACCGGGGAGTTTATGGGCATTTAAATAGGCTGGTATATGATTTACCGCATGGTCTGCCGTTAGAAAGAAAAGGTATTTACCTTTACCAATATGGGTATCGAGGTAACTTAAAAAATCTGCAATATCCCGGTCGAGGCGTATATAGGCGTCTTCAATTTCCAGTGAATTAGGCCCATTTCTATGCCCGATATAATCCGTTGAAGAAATACTAACCGCTAAAAAATCGGGTACCGTATTTTGACCGAGTTGTTCGTGCTCAATTGCCTGCATGGCAAAGTTAAAGGTATAGGTAGCCGCAAAGGGGGTTGTTTTAAATGCCGAATATTTTTCTTTTGCTTCAATAGCATTTAAGTCATAAGGAAAACTATTATTTTTTTGCCCACTGTATGTGCCTTCAAAATCATTTGCATCGTTATTGCTTTGCAAATACTTTTGTTTATCCAGCAAAAGGTTCCAGCTCTTGCTCATATACGCTGCAACTTCATCGGCATCGTTAATTTTTTTAACCCATCCGGGTAAGTTTTGCATATAATAGCTGCTGGTAATCCATTTTCCTTCCTTATCATCATACCAGTAAGCCGCATTGGCGCTATGGCCGGCAGGCAAAATACTTCCCCGGTCTTTTAAAGAAACGCCAATTACTTTACTTTTAAAATTTGTACCGAGCCTTAGTTCATCGGATACCGTAGTAACCCACAAATTAGCAGGGCTCATTTTTCCCTGCCGGGTACCTGAGCCAACGGTAGATACGGTTGAATCATCCGTGCAATAAACTTTTTTGCCCATGCTGCGTTCATACCAATTATTACCCATAATACCGTGTATTGCCGGTACGCTGCCGGTATAAACACTGGTATGCCCTACCGCAGTATAGGTAGGCAAATAGGGTATAAAGGTATTTTCAAAGCTATATCCATTGTTCAGCAACCTTTTAAAACCATCATTACCGTAATTTGCTCCAAAACGGTATAAATAATCCCACCTCATTTGATCAATCACCAGACCCACCACTAATCTGGGATTTTCGCCGGCATTTTGAGCATAAGTATGGAAAGCATTGAAGTGGAAAGCCAGTATAAAAAGCAAAAAAAATTTTCTCATTGCTATACTATTTTAAAGTAAAGTTAACTGAAAGTAAATGGAAATGTTAGGGGTTCAATATACCGCTTGGCAGCAATTCCTTAATTTTGCAACAATTTTCTACTTCACATTTTTAATTTTTATATGTTATGGCAGATCTATTTGAAAAACTGGTACAGAATAGCGGACCAATAGGTCAGCATATGGAAAGGGCCCACGGATATTTTGCATTTCCCAAACTGGAAGGAGAATTGGGGCCAAGAATGAAATTCAGGGGCAAAGAAATGATTGTATGGAGCCTGAACAATTACTTAGGGCTGGTAAACCACCCCGAAGTGAGAAAAGCAGATACGGAAGCGGCTGCAAAAT
>JAFDZZ010000118.1 GCA_018266715.1 Bacteroidota bacterium | reverse complement strand
GGTTTTTTATCCGGGTATTCCGACATACCCTGCCCTTCGGTACGCAAAGGATGTAATTTGTACCAGGTTCTTTGGCCGCTACTGTTTTTTATAGAACCCATGGGATCGAAATGAAACATCCCCACACCGGCAAAAACATAAGGCCTGAATTTTGGATCATAATCTTCGTAATTCCGGTACATATAATTCAGTGGAAAAAATTCTATTGCGGTATAGGCTTCCCACACATTACTTTTAAAATCAAGGTTTCGTTCCAGCCTCCAAAGCTCATGGCTGCCTTCGGGTTTAATGGTATAATCTTCACCGGATAAATAGGTGTACTGTGCTGCAAACCTTAACCCGATCCAGGAGTTGGGATAAAGCGAAATAAATGCGCCTTTCATCATCTTGGTAAGCTCCAGGTTAATATCTTTTACGAAGTAGGTGCCTTTTCCCCTGTTACCGCCAAGGTCGCCCAGGAAAAAAGTAGGTCCAAAATTGAGACCGGCTTCCACACTCATTTTTTTCGGATTGCCCAGTAAAAGGTGTTGGGCTTTTGCGGAAATTCCCTGGTTTAGGCAGAGAAATACCAGTACGCTTTTAACAATTAACCTAAGTAAAGCAGGTTTCATGGTTGATTAGTTTGTTTTTCAAGTATTGGATAACAGCCAAAGGCATAATTTGCCTCTTCTAACAGGGATAACGGTAAAGGCTAATAAAATATTGTTGTAAAAAACAGATTAAACAGAGAGGAGCATTTCTATATGCGGTATTCCATCTTCAAGATAGTGTTCGCTGCATGGTTGAAAACCCAAATCACCATAAAATTTTTCTAAGTATAACTGGGCGCCTATTTTAATAGTAGAAACTTTATGATTTTCTCTAACTGCATTAATAGAACGCAGCATTAATTCTTTCCCCAACCCGGTACGACGGTATTCCGGCGCTGTAACTACCCTGCCAATGCTGGCTTCGGCAAAAGCAACGCCGGGTGGAATTATACGGGCATAAGCAATGAGTTGATTATTGTGCCAGCCACATAAATGCCCGCTCACCAGGTCTTTCTCATCCGTATCGGCATATACACATTGCTGTTCTACTACAAATACCCGGTTGCGGAGTTTTAAAATTTCATACAACTCAAGAGCGGTGAGCGTGGAAAAATTTTTACATTGCCATTCGGTATTTAACACAATAAAATTTTAAACTTTTCGTTGCAAAAAATTTTTTAATACCCGTATTTATCTTTCCATCGGGTTTTTAAAAACTTTCTTATTTCTTCTTCCTTAACATTTTTACCGGGATGGTAAAAAGCAGTTGAATGAATTTCATCCGGCAAATATTGTACTTCCACAAAATTTCCTTCATAGTTATGCGGATAGGCATACTCTTTACCGTAATCTAATTTTTTTAATAAAGCGGTTGCGGCATTGCGCAAATGCAAGGGTACGGGTAAATCTCCAAATTTTTTAACTGCATTTTGCGCTTCGTTTATGGCTATGGTTGAGGTATTGCTCTTTACCGATGTGGCCAGGTAAATGGCGCATTGGCTTAATATTAAATTCGATTCAGGATAACCTATCATATTTACCGCCTGAAAAGCATTTACGGCAAGCAGCAATGCATTGGGATTGGCATTGCCAATGTCTTCACTGGCAAAAATCACCATTCGCCGGGCAATAAATTTTACATCTTCTCCACCTTCAATCATTCGGGCTAGCCAATATACGGCAGCATTGGGATCGCTGCCCCTCATACTTTTAATAAAAGCAGAAATAATATCGTAATGCTGTTCGCCCTGTTTATCATATAGGGCCACACGCTGTTGGGCAACCTTCATAACCATAGCATCGGTTATTACGGCATTCGTCCCCAGGGTATCCGCAGTAAGTTCAAGCAGGTTCAATAATTTCCGGGCATCACCGCCACTAATATTCAGCAGGGCATCATATTCCTGTAAAACAATGTTCCTGGTTTTTAGCGTTTCATCTTCTGCAAGCGCTTTTTGCAGCAGCGCAATTAATGAATCGTTATCCAATGCTTTTAATACATAAACCTGGCACCTGCTTAACAAAGCGCTATTTACTTCAAAAGACGGGTTCTCCGTGGTAGCGCCAATTAAAGTTATAATGCCTTTTTCAACGGCGCCCAGCAGGGCATCCTGCTGGCTTTTATTGAACCGGTGAATTTCATCAATAAACAAAATAGCGCCGGCAGATTTTTTAGCCATTTCAATGGCATCTCTAATATCTTTTACGCCTGATGAGATGGCGCTCAATTGAAAAAACGGTTTTTGTACCGCATTAGCGATGATGATGGCTACTGTAGTTTTTCCCACCCCGGGCGGGCCCCATAAAATAAGAGATGGAATTTTTCCGGAAGCTATGGCATTTCGTAAAATACTGTCCTGGCCGGTAAGCTGTTGCTGACCAACCAAATCATCCAGTTTTTGCGGACGCATCCTTTCTGCCAATGGTTGAAGTGACATTGTATAAAGTTACAGAATTAAAAATGCCGAAAAACACAGCTCTAAAGCACCCTTTAATAATCATTATTTATTTTCCATAAAGGGCAATACGTCTGTTAATTCCACAGGCCGTTGTTCATCATTAATATTAACCACAATAGCATATCCTTTTGCACCGCCGTTTTTTCTCATTGATTCTATTAACTCATATTGATCGCTGCTTTTTAGTTTCCCCGTTTCTTCACTCCAGTTTTCTTTGGTTACCAGGCAACCTGCTGTTGGGGTAAATGGATAATAGGTTTGGCCGGTATAGTATCCCGGGTTTACCGTACTGCCATGCGCAATAATTTCGGTACGGCCCAGCATGCCGGCATAAAAAGCCTGGTAAATGGGGTAATAATTTTTAAAATCTTTAGGCAGCAATTTTGCATAATCGCTTTTATTCCAAATGCTATCCGGCATGTTTACATCCATAAAAAAATGAGAAGCTTTATCTTCAAAAGGCATTTTCATTTGTACATTAACCGATGGCCCGATAAATGCATTATTGGAAACCTCAAAACCATCCATTCTAAAAATGCCTTCGGGTGTATTGCCATTGGAAATATAGCCCGGCATATTACTGATGCTCCGGGCAAGTTGGGGAATATGAAAAATAGTTCCATCATCGGCCTTTACAAAATTTCCATTGGCATCTCGTATTAAAACCAGGCCGGGGTAATTCCTGTTTTTACGTTGAACGCTTATGAGCAAAACGCTGCCGGGTAAATAATTCTTTTGAAAAAAGCCGGACAATCCGGGTGCGCTTATTTTTTTATTAAACAGGGAAGCTTCGTAATACAGGAGCTGGTAATACGGGTCTTCCTTGTCCCTGCTCATTCGTTCCTGCGTAAGAAACTCAATATATACGGCATCGTCCTCCGTTCCTTTATTTAAGATATAATTTGCCGCCATAGCAAATGTTTTTGCATCTTCAATGGCGTTTAAATATTTTTTAACCGGCTCATGATAGGTTTCGGGATATAATGCATTGAGCAAATCCAAAAGGCTCCTTTGAAAAATTAATCCATGTTCGGGAAAGGATTCCACCGCCTGGCGGATCTTTAAATCGGTAAAGGGGGTATGGTATTGAATTAAGGCAATGGCATCAAAGGCGCTTGCCCAGGCTTCTTCATTAGCTACCGTGCTGCTATCCGATAAATTTTTTAAAATTACATTTTGTACAATGTTCCGGTAAAATTTCTCCCGGTTTTTCTTAAGCACATTCCTGCTGTACAACGTCATGGTTTGTGAAAACCCCTGGATGCAGAAGGAACAAAAGATTATCGTAAACCAATTTTTCATTGAATAGCTACCGCCCCTTTGGAAGTGGCATCATAAAAAGTTTTACCAAAGAAACTAAGAAAAAACAGGACTGCTGTTAAAAAAAACGAAAATTACATTTACCCGAACCACCTTCCGGCAGCTATTAACTTCAAGAGCTGAGTTGAATGTGCAATTCATCCAATTGTTTTGCATCAAGTTTACCTGGCGCATCAATCATTACATCCCGGCCACTGTTGTTTTTGGGAAAGGCAATAAAATCCCTGATGCTTTCACTGCCGCCCAATAAGGAGCAAAGCCTGTCGAACCCAAAGGCAATACCACCATGCGGTGGGGCGCCATATTCAAATGCGCCTAATAAAAAACCGAATTTATGTTGTTGCTCCGCCTCATCCATACCCAGGGCAGCAAACATTTTCTGTTGCAACTCTTTTTGATAGATGCGGATAGAACCCCCGCCTATTTCATTGCCGTTTAATACCATATCATATGCATTGGCCTTAATATTGGCATAGGGATGTTTTAAATATTCGGCTGCATGTTCAATCACCGGGCTGTTTTCAATCATGGTTTTTATATCAGCGGGCTTGGGTGAAGTAAACGGATGGTGCCGGGCAACCCAGCGGTTTTCTTCTTCGGCATATTCAAACAGGGGAAAATCCAGTACCCATAATAGTTTAAACTCGTCGGCCTTTCGCAGGCCAAGTAAAGTACCCATATACATACGCAATTCACTCGCTGCTTTTCGGGTGCGTTCCTCGGGGCCGGCAACAATTAAAATTAAATCACCCGCTTTTGCCTGTGCAGCCTGTGCAATGGCTTTTAATTTTTCTTCGCTGTAAAATTTATCTACGCTGCTTTTAAAGCTTCCATCGGCATTGCATTTAATAAATACCAGGCCTTTCATGCCTATTTGAGGGCGCTTCACCCATTCGGTGAGTTCATCGGTTTGCTTACGGCTGTACTCGCTGCATCCCGGTGCGGCAAAGGCAATAACGGTTTCGGCTTCGTCAAACACTTTAAAATTTACAGCACCCACTAAGTTCGAAAGATCTTGCCGGGTGGCAAATGCATGTGCCGGGAATTTTAGATTGGTGAGCTTCATCTCAAAACGAATGTCGGGCTTATCGTTGCCGTAAGTCCACATGGCATTTTCCCAGGTGATGCGTTCTACCGTTTGGGAATAATCTATGTTTTTCACCTCTTTAAAAATACGTTTCACCAAACCTTCAAACGTATTTAAAATATCTTCCTGTTCTACAAAACACATTTCGCAATCTATTTGAGTAAACTCGGGCTGGCGGTCGGCCCTAAGGTCTTCATCCCTAAAGCATTTTACAATTTGGTAATAGCGGTCGTACCCGCTTACCATCAATAATTGTTTAAAGGTTTGCGGGCTTTGCGGCAGGGCATAAAACTGGCCTTCGTTCATGCGGCTGGGCACAATAAAATCCCGGGCGCCTTCGGGAGTGCTTTTTATTAAAAATGGGGTTTCAATATCTATAAACCCATTTTCGTGTAAATAGTTGCGGGTGCTGCGGCCAACGGCATAACGCAACTCCAGGTTTTTTTTCACGGCAGGGCGCCTTAAATCCAGGTAACGGTATTTCATGCGAAGGTCATCACCGCCATCGGTATCGTCCTGTATGGTAAATGGGGGTACAGCGCTTTTATTAAGAATGGTAAACTTTGTTACCAGCAATTCTATATCGCCGGTAGCCAGGTTTGGGTTTTTATTGCTCCGCACATTTACTGTTCCAATGGCCTGCAAAACAAATTCACGCCCCAACGGATTTGCTTCCAACTGATCATTAAGTGATTCGGAAAACAACAATTGGGTAATTCCATAGCGGTCTCTTAAATCCACAAAAGTGATGCTGCCAAATTTACGTACGGTTTGCACCCAACCGGCAAGGGTAACTTCTTTAGAGTTATCGGATGATCTTAATTCTCCGCAAGTGTGTGATCTGAACATAAAACATTAAAGTTGAGTAAGGTGAACCCGTACAAGAGTGCGACGCCAATGAAGCCCACCAGGGTTACCTATGCCCGCAAAAAAAAGATTTTGTTACCGGCTTTTGAACGTTGGGCAACATTGTTGTGTCACTCCCTTGAGCGTTACTGCATGGCGCAACGCTATTGGGCGGCAAAGATAGCAAAATGAAATATGGCGTTGCCAATTGGAGGGAAATAATCTCCAACAACTACAATGGGCTTACGCCTTAGCCGAAAAATAACTAAATTGCAGAATAATTTTATGAGCAAAAAAGTACGTTCTGCCAAAGGCACAGCATCCCAAATTTTACAAGGCGTATTAGATATCAGCAAAAGCGGTACAGGGTTTGTAAGCGTAGATGGGCTGGATAAAGATATTTTGATAAAACCCCATGAACTGGGCCGGGCTTTTCATGGCGATACGGTAAATGTTATGGTACCTGCAAAGGCCGGTTTAAGTGATAAACGGGTGGAAGGCGTAATTACCGAAGTGCTGCAACGCAAGCAGTTGGTGTTTACCGGTAGCTTACACAGCAATAATTCCATTGCATTTTTTATACCCGGCGGCGATAAAAGCATGCCCGATTTTTTTATTCCCCCGCATAAACTCAGCGGCGCCAAAAACGGCGATAAAGTAGTGGCCAAATTTGTAAAATGGAATAAGTCCGACAAAAAACCCGAAGGAGAAATTGTAGCCGTAATTGATGCGCAAAATGCCAGCGACCTGGCCATGAAAGAGCTATTGCTCAATAATAATTTTCCTTTAACCTTTGACCCGGCAGTAATGGAAGAGGCCAAAAAATTATCCCCGGATATTACCCGTGAAGAAACCCGTAAGCGTAAAGACTTTAGAGATATCCTCACCTTTACCATTGACCCCGTAGATGCCAAAGATTTTGATGATGCCCTTTCCATTCGCAACCTGGATAATGGATGTTATGAAATAGGTGTACATATTGCCGATATTAGTCATTTTGTAAAACCGGATTCGGCTTTGGATAAAGAAGCCTATGCCCGGGCCACCAGCGTTTATTTACCCGACAGGGTAAACCCCATGTTACCTGAAAAAATTTCAAACGAACTTTGCTCCTTAAGGCCCAATGAAGATAAATACACATTTTCCGCTGTTTTTCAAGTTACCAATAAAGCAGAAATAAAACATAAATGGATTGGACGAACATTAATCCATAGCAATCACCGGTTTACCTATGAAGAGGTGCAGCAAATTATTGAAACCAAAGATGGCCTGCATTTTAAAGCCCTTTTATTACTCAACGACCTGGCCCAGCGTATGCGAAAGGAGCGGCTGAGCAGTGGCGCCATAAATTTTTCATCCCAGGAAGTTCGGTTTAAACTGGACGATACCGGCAAACCCATTGGTATAGAAATTAAAGAAAGTTTTGAAGCCCATCAACTCGTAGAAGAGTTTATGCTGCTGGCCAATAAAACCGTGGCGGAGTATGTTTCAAAAATAAAAATCAACAAACAACCTATCCCTTTTCCATACCGTGTGCACGACAAACCCGATGAAGATAAACTCACCCCTTTTGCCGCATTTGCCCGAAAATTTGGTTATTCGTTTAATATGAAAGATGAGCGGGAAGTTGCTTTTTCTTTTAATAAATTATTGCAGGACGTTCATGGACGGCCCGAACAACATGTGCTGGAACAACTCGGCATCCGCACCATGGCAAAAGCCGTTTATACCACACAAAATATTGGCCATTACGGGTTGGGTTTTGAAAATTATTGCCATTTTACTTCACCCATACGCCGATACCCCGATGTGATGGTGCACCGTATTTTACAACATTGCCTGGATAAAGATTTAAAGACGGATAAACTGATGGAGGAAAAATGCAAGCATTGCAGTGAACGGGAACGCAGCGCCATGGATTGTGAGCGCAATGCCAATAAGTATAAACAGGTGGAGTTTATGCAGCAATTCCTGGGCGATGAATTTGACGCCATAATCAGCGGGGTTTCTCCCTTTGGGTTTTGGGCCGAAACTCAGGAACATAAATGCGAAGGCTTTGTAAGCATTAGAGAATTAAACCTGTTGGATGAATTTCGCCACAATGAAGCCGAATATGCCCTTGTAGGACAAAAAACCAAACGAAAATTCCGGATGGGGGATAAAGTAAAAATTAAAGTGGCCGCCACCAACCTGGAAAAAAGACAAATGGATTTTGAACTGGTTCAGGAAATCAAAGTTCCTGTAAAAAAAGCCGTATCCAAAAAGAAAATTTCCAAACGCTCAAAATCATAATCTTCCCAATTTCCCAGCCGAAAAAAAATTTTATTTCATGAAAACATTTGCCGGGCTATCCGCAATTTTTGAAGAACATTTTAGCTGCAGGCATTTTCCCACAACGCCTTCCACCCTATATGACCCTGCTCAATATATACTGTCCATTGGCGGTAAAAGAATAAGGCCGGTATGTGTACTTATGGGCAATGAATTATTTGATGAAATACAGCCCGATGCCTATAACGTAGGAATTGCTGTGGAACTGTTTCACAATTTTACCCTTATACACGATGATATTATGGACAATGCCCCGTTACGAAGGGGCAAACCCACCCTGCATGTAAAATACGGAACCGCCACAGCCATACTTGCCGGTGATGTAATGTTTGCACAAGCACATGAATACCTTTCAAAAATTTCAATTGAAAGGATTAAGCCTATACTGGCTTTATTCAACAAAACCACCAAAGAAGTATGTGAAGGGCAGCAACTGGATATGGACTTTGAGAAAAAAGACCAGGTGCATCTTGATGATTACCTGCAAATGATTGCGCTTAAAACTTCGGTATTACTGGGAGCAAGCATGCAACTGGGCGCTATTATAGGCGGCGCCGGAAAAAGAAATCAACAGTTAATGTATGAATTTGGAAAAAACCTGGGTATTGCATTCCAGCTTCAAGACGATTATTTAGATGCCTTTGGTAACCCCGATAAATTTGGCAAACAGGTAGGCGGTGATATTTTACTCAATAAAAAAACCATTTTACTTTTACATACATTTAATGCAGCCAATGCACAGCAAAAAACAGAATTAACGGGTTTGCTACAATCCAATAACCCGGATAAAGTGAGCAAAATGCTGCAGTTATTTAAATTATGCGGGGCAGATGTTTTTGCAAGGCAACTCAAGGACCAATATTACAACGAGGCTTTAAAAAATTTAGAAGAGGTTGCCGTTACCGGATCCAGGAAAAAAGCACTTCAGCAACTTGCCGAAATGCTCCTTAACCGGGAAAACTAACAGAATCCAGGAGCCTCTTTTTTTATCCAAAATGCATTAGTTATAAATATTATATATTCAAACCCGCTTTACTGTGGGCTTACCCTCAAGCTGTTAGGCCAAATTACAGGCAATCTATCCTGGCTGCATGACCATCTTTTGCAAAATGAAAAAAATTTAAATTGCTGATTTTCTTTCATTTATTAAGAAAATAGTTTATCTTTGCGCTGCTCTAATGGTTTTGGTTTTAACACTGTTATCTGATATTGATTTAATTAAGTCTTCAGTTCATTGTAAAGCATCAAGTCATTAAGGGATTTTAAATTTATTTATTAAAAAAAAGTTTATTTACAATGAACATTTATGTTGGAAACCTGAGCTGGTCAATGTCAGATGATGATCTCAGCAATTTATTCACTCAATTTGGAAGCGTAAGCAGCGCCAAAATTCTTAAGGACAAAGTTAGCGGCCGCAGTAAAGGATTTGGATTCGTTGAAATGGAAAACGATGAAGAAGCCAATAATGCAATTGCTAATTTAAATGAAACCGAAGTTCAGGGCCGTAAGATTATTGTTAACCAAAGCCAGCCTCGCCCTGCAGGTGAAGGTGGCGGCGGCGGATACAAAAAACGCAGCGGCGGATTTGGTGGTGGAAACCGTGGCCGTGGTGGTTATGGCGGTGGAAACCGTGGTGGCTATGGCGGCGGTAGAGAATCAAGGGATTATTAATCACGTTATTCCATATAAACACAAAAGCCTTTCAAACGAAAGGCTTTTTTTATGTGTATGGTTTAAATAAATTTTAACGGCTAATGAATAATTTACCCGGGTAGGAATGGTACCCTGCCTGTATTTTATAGATATACATACCATTACTTAACTGCGGAGGCAATAAAAGATTAACCTGGTTTACCCCACTGTCCAAAAATCTTTTTGAAATGATATCGCCTAAAAGTTTTCCCGACAGATCAAATAGTTGCATAGAAATCTCTGTTCGTTTCACCGTAGTAATTTTTAGCGTTGCTTTATCATTAACCGGGTTTGGAAATACGGTATATTCAAATACGGGCCTGGTATCCACATTGCCGGTACTATCATTGGGTAAACTAAGGATGCTATAATTGTTCTTCAAAAAAACCGGCGACCCGGTAAGTGCAATATTATCTTTTAAGATATCCGTTACGGTACCCGATGCTGAATAATTCCATTCATATTTATACAAATGTGGCGTACCATCTGCACCCGGCGGAATACTAAAGTTAGCCGTTGCAACTTCAGAGTTATTTGCCGTGGTTTTTGCCCACAATACATACATATTTTCGCCGGCGTTATTTCTAAAAACTGCACCATCCACATTTGCCGGTAAGTTTAATGCACTGGTAAGAGACGGGTTGTACGTGTAACCATTTAAAAGCTGAGAAGTTGTTTTATAGGCTACACCTCCATCCGTAATTTTTTGTAAATATGCCCCGCCATTCCAAAGCGGCCCAATATTGTGCAAGTCCTGGTACATGCCCATAACGCTAAAAGAATTTACCGCTGTATTGTAGGGCTCCAGATCGCCAAGGCAGTACAATTGAGTTTGCAACAACCCTTTTTTATAACTGCTAATAAAAGACTTAATGATATAATTGCGTTGCTCCGCTACTCCACCCCACTGGCCACCAATACTTTTACGGGGAGCATTATTTTCTGTACAAATCAGGTATTTCTTTGGATAGGTTATTCCATTGAATCCACGGTTGGATAACACCGATTCGAAATCGGAAATCGTATTTACAAAAATTTGGTTGGCCCTGTCGGAGTTCCTGTTTGTACTACCCATATTCAGGTGAGGGTAAGAATGAAAACTCAGCACATCAAAATAAGCGCCGCCATAATTAGGGTATAGTGCCGATAGGCTTCCATCTGCGGGATTATCGGTATAACGTAAAAGACAATCTAAAAAGCTGGCATAGCCAATGCCACCCGGTGTTACATACGCAGAAGGGTCAACCGATTTAATCACTTCATAACTAATCCGCATCAATCGTATATATTGATAAATGGGAACATAAATATTTTTCAACTGGCAGGCAGTAGGTGCATTCGTCCACCAACTGTCGGCATAGCTTTGATCTTTCCATCCAACCATTCCCCAATCCTGGTCGGGTTCGTTGATGATTTCCCAAAACCGTACATAGTTTTTATACGTTTGAGCCAATTGATAAATGTATAAAGCATAATGATTATTATCATTTACCGGGGTACCATTTGCGCCATCATCCCATATGGGTTCATACATATTTGCATATAAACGAGACGACTCCGAGCAACCCTGGTACCTGGTATTATCGGCATGTGAAGATGCCACGGGTAAATCTACAAATAAGGTATGCTCTGCTAATCCCAAAGATTGAAAATGCTGAAAGCGGCCATTTAAAATACCTATTCCCCAGGTTTCTGTAAACTGTTCAAATACTTTTGGCCTGAGGGTAGTGGCGCCAATACCCGGAATATTTAATGCCGGGTTGCCGGCTGAAATATTGGAAGTGGTAAAATCGTCCCAGGAGCCATCATACCAGCCCAGGTTTACGCCATATCTAAAAGGGCCGTTGTAAGTTGTAACCTGGGTTTGTGCATTAAATGAAGGTTGAGCATCAACAAAATAAACGGATAAGAGTACGGATAGAATTGCAAAAAAGGGCTTTTTCATAAGATTTAAAACATATTGGGTTGCCCTAATAACGCAAAAATGAAGCCGAAGGTGTGTGGATTTTCTTTTTGTTTATTGTAGTAATATATACAGTACCGATGCATGTACATTATCTACCATGCGTTAAACACTTAGAATGAAGAATAAAAATTTTGTATAAAAAGAAACCCGCATAAACCCTGCAACGTCTATTTACAGGATAATTAATACAATTAATTTTCCCCTTTAAAAACACCTACTTTATTTTATTGAACTCGTGTTTAAGCATATATAATCCCTCAATAAATAATGGGGAAAGTATTGAATAAAAACATTTCTACAATCAGCAATAAGTGGAATGTTTCTTTACCCAAAACCCTAAACCGGTTTAACCCTTAAAGCTACCTTTGTTAGTAGCAAAAGAAGCCTCATTTATTATGGGGCTTTTTTATGGGTTAAAAGGGGGGAAGGCTTTCCAATGCAATAAACTTTTCGGCTTGTTTTTCAAACGCAAAACAATTTTTTCCATTGGTGATTACAAAAATGGGTGCCTGCAATTTTTGGTTATACCGAAGCACTTGTTCCAAAACGCCAAGGTTAAGGTTTTCGTTTAAACTTTTACATTCAATCACCATTTGAGGAGCAACGGTATTATTGAATACTACGATGTCAAATCGCTTTTTAAGATGACCCACCAGCACCTGTTTTTCCACTGCAATTAAAGAGGGAGAATAATGCAAAACATCGGTTAGGTACAACAAAAAATTTTGCCTTACCCATTCTTCCGGGGTGAGTGAAACCCAGGCTTTGCGAATAATGCAAAAAATTTTTTCTTTACCTGCCTGTTGTTTAATGGCAGGTTTATGCTCAGGATAATTAATGACAATCATGTTTCGCCAATCCAATAATACAAAGCCTATTCACAGGTTATTAAAAGAAAAATACCCTGGAGAACTAGCTTATTTTATTCTTTAATTTGTAGCCAAATAAGCGTTTACATTTCCCCAACCCAGTGTACTGCTTTTGTTCGGATATTTAGAACTACTCTGTATTAATTTGTTTAAAACCTGGTCCCGGGTATAGGAAGGAAAGCGGCTCCACACTAAGGCTGCCATGCCGCTCATAGTTGCCGTAGAAACCGACGACCCTCCAACGGTACTGGGAACATCACCTTGCATGGCAAGGCTCAATTGATGCAAATTGGATGAAGCTTTTTCCATTACTACGGTAAAGTCGGTTTGTGAGCCACTATGGCAGGTTTCGCAGGTAGCATTTACATCATTTTCTTTAACACCGGTAACAGCGTTTACATTAGTTAACCATGCAGGAAAAACCACACCATACCATCCGGCGGCCCAGCTAAATGATGTGCCGGCTGCACAAAACATCAATTTTCCTTTTCCATAAGCGTAATTTATGGCATCAGCAACCTGGGAACTGTTGGTAATTCTTCCCATGCTCATACTTATTATTTTCACATCGCTCCTGTTTGCTGCATTTATATAAGCATTGGCAACGCCCTTTGCTTCCCGGCTGGCATCTAAAAATACATCTTCTGCAGCACGGCAAGTCACTAAATTACAATTATAGGCCACGCCACAGGCAGCGCCATCAACGCCCCTTGGCGCCGATAAAGCGCCGGCCATTGCCGTACCATGGCCGCATCCATCATCGGGTGTTTCAGTAGGCCCATAAGGAATTCCAAATATGGTACTCCTGGGTAGTGTAACTATTTTTTCTACAGTTCGCCCCCCTGAATTTCCCTGGTTAAATGCAGCA
>JAFDZZ010000117.1 GCA_018266715.1 Bacteroidota bacterium | reverse complement strand
CAGTATGCTGATGGGTGACGAAGTGCCACCCAGGAGGGAATTTATTGAAACCCATGCCAAATATGCCAAAATAGATGCGTAATCAACACAATGTGAACAGCTTTTGAGCATTTATTTTGGGTAAAATGAATATTTTTTTTAGTTTGTGGCCGTTAACCCCAAATTGTAATTATAAATCTGAAATACCATGTCTAAAATGATCACAGCTTATTGCATGAAAACGAAGCAAAAAGATGTACCCATGCAGGATGCCGTAATAACGAAAACTTCCCGTGGCGGATATATGGCCCAGGGCCACGACGGAAAAGGAAACAAAATGACCACCATGCTTGCAGAAGCCAGGGCATTAGAAGCCGTTAAAGACGGCGTTGCTAAAAAGGGCTGGTAAAAAATAAATTCTTTAAATAATTGAAGAGGCTGTTTCAAATTCCGTGAGCAGCCTCTTTTTCTATGTACCTAATCGCTCATGCCTATAACGTACACAAATTGTGGCCTTGCATTATCCGGTGGCGGAGCCAGGGGAATTGCTCATATTGGCGTTATAAAAGCCATGGAAGAATTGGGTATTGAGGCTTCGCATGTAAGCGGTACCAGTATGGGCGCAGTTATCGGGTCTTTTTATGCCGTCGGTCTTTCTACCGGCGCAATGGTAGATTTCTTCAGGAAAATAAACTTGTTTTCTTATAAAAATTATGCCCGTAAAATGCCCGGATTCATCAATCCGCTGGTTTTTGAAAAATTCCTCAGGCCCTGCTTTGAGAAAGATGATTTCTCCTCCCTTAAACGAAAGCTTTATATAGCCACAACCAACCTGCTCACCGGCAAAGGCGAAATTTTGACCGATGGCCAACTCATTAAGGCCATTATGGCTTCGGCATCTTTTCCGGGAATATTTGCCCCGGTTGAACTCAATAACCAGTTATATGCCGATGGAGGGATAACCAATAACTACCCCGTAGGCGTGTTAAAACCCCACTGTGATTTTATTATTGGCTCCTATGTAAGCCCATTAAAAACCATTTCCAAAAAGGAGTTGAAATCAACCATGAGTGTGATCAACCGGGTATTTCATGTTTTAATGTACAATTTGGAAGAACCGTATTTTAATGATGCCGATATTTTCATTATGCCGGAAGGCCTGAGCAATGTGCAACTCTTTAACTTAAAACAGGTTGATGCAATTATGGAGGCAGGATATACAGCCGCAAGCGCAGCAATAAAAAATTATTCCAGGCAAAAAATGGAGTAACCGGGGTGGGTTCATTAATTTGTTTTCCTTACCATGCAGCAGGAATTTTGTAATTTTATGCAATAATTTTAAGTGGAATAAGAATTGGGTATTGAGCGAGCCTTTCTATAATTTCTCCGAACGAAAATGATGATATGAAAAACAGGTTGGTATGTATTATTCTTTGTTTACTTCCTGTATCAAAACTATTTGCCCAATATACCGTTAATGGTAATGCCCAGCAGGTAAGCTGCCGCTGTTATACCCTTACCAATGCACAACCCACTCAAAGCGGATCCGTTTGGAATAACAATAAAATTGATTTAAGTAATTCCTTTGATTTTGTTTTTGAAATTACCCTTGGTAATATGGACAATCCAGGGGCCGATGGTATGGCCTTTGTGCTTCAACCCATCAGCTCCAGCGTGGGCAGCTCCGGCAGTGGATTAGGCTTCCAGGGAATTGTGCCTTCTATTGGCATAACCTTAGACACGTATCAAAATTTTTCGCCGGATAATGACCCTTCTTATGATCATATTGCCATTCAACGCAACGGCGACCTTAACCATTCCAGCGCTAATAATCTTGCCGGCCCCGTGCAGGCATCATCCACCAGTGCAAATATTGAAGACGGGGCTTCACATACTTTGAGAATATCCTGGGATGCCCTTGCCAAAACGCTTAATGCCTATTTCGATAATGTGTTAAGAGTTTCTGCAACTAATGATTTGGTAAACACAACATTTGGAGGCAACCCGCTGGTGTTTTGGGGCTTTACCGGCTCTACAGGAGCAGAGTATAATTTGCAAGGCTTTTGTACCGCATTAATCCCATCATGGAATTTTGCCCCAACTCAAACAAAATGTGTAAATGAGCCGGTTCAATTTTTTGACAATAGTGTTTCCTTCACTGCTATTTCAAAAATTTATTGGGATTTTGGAGATGGCTCCAATATTGACTCGGTTAATGTAAACCCTATTCATACCTATACCGCTCCCGGAAATTATACCGTAACGCAAAAAGTAAAAGCAGCAGACGGGTGTGAAGAGATCAATACCCAGCATATTATAATTGGTAGTAAGCCGGTACCTGATTTTTCCTATAATGACAGTTGCACTTTAAATAATGTTCAATTTACCGGCGCTTATGCCAATACATTTGGCAATGTAAATGCCTGGTATTGGAATTTAGATAATGCCAGCCCGGCAGCAACTATTCAAAACCCCACAGCAATCTACAATACAGGCGGAATTAAACAAATAAAGCTGGTTGTAAAAACAGATTTAGGCTGCAGTTCAGACACTTTAATAAAGCCCATTAAAATTTACAGCCGCCCACAGGTTGATTTCACTTTTACCGATTCGGTTTGCCTGGGAACGGCTACACAATTTACCGGCACTATTACATCTGCCGACCCGGTTGTTTATTGGAACTATACGGTAGATGAAGCGGGTACGCCTTCGCTAAGCGGCATTAATGCAACCTATACTTTTTCTATACCGGGCATGCACCAGGTTCAATTTTATGCATCTACAATAAGCAATACCGGTTGTACCGGGGCAGTACAAAAAATGGTTTTTGTAGTCAATAAACCCAGGCCTGCATTACAGCAATTTTCCGGTTGCCAAAATACCACAGTGCAATTACTGGATTCATCCTATACCACTGATGGGCTGGCCATAACCAACTGGTGGTGGGATTTGGGCAATGGCCAGTTTTCGGCTAATCAAAACCCAAATACTGTATATAATACCCCGGGAATTAAAAATATTAAACTGGTGGTATGGAATAGTAAAGGTTGTAAAAGTGATACGTTGTTTACAACGATTCAAATTGCAGCCTTACCCATTGCCGGGTTTAGTGCCGGCGGTTCGTCTTGTTCCAATACCCAAATAAGCTTAACAGACACTTCTAAAGTAACGGGCGGAACCATTGTTGCATGGAGTTGGTCCCAGGGCGGAACGGTATTCAGTACTGCGCAAAATCCTACAGTATCATTCCCGCAAGGAACCAATACGGTTGAACTGGTGGTTAGCAGCAATGCAGGCTGCATTTCCTTGCCTGCAACAGGAAGTTTTGTTGTAAAAACCACTCCGCAAATCAGTATGCAGTTTAATGATACCTGCAAATGGAGCCCCGCTTATTTTACAGCTTCAGAAATTATTACCAATATTGGAATCACCGATTGGTACTGGGATTTTGGCGATGGCAGCGCATTGGAAAACGGAAATCCTTTAACACATGTTTATTCCGCTAATGGTTCTTATACGGTGAAACTTTATGCCATAAGCACAGAAGGTTGTAAAACGGCCACACTTCAAAAAACCATAACCATTTATGGTACAGAAGCATTTGCCGGAAATGATACCATTGCCGCTCCCGGGCAGCCTATACAACTACAGGCAAGTGGCGGCTTGAGTTATGAATGGAGCCCATCATCCGGCTTAAGCAATACGCATATTGCCAACCCGGTTGCTATTAATATGGAGGATCAAACCTATTTTTTAAGGGCGTTTACACCCAGCGGATGTGAAAGCAGGGATACGATGCATATTAAAATATATAAAGGCCCGGACATTTATATGCCCAATGCCTTTACGCCAAATGAAGATGGGCGTAATGATTTATTAAGAGGTAAATTAATTGGTATGAAATCTTTTGATTACCTGGTTATATATAACCGGTATGGCCAATTGGTTTTTAGAAGTACTCACCCCGATAAAGGTTGGAACGGAAGGTATAAATTTATAGATCAGCCGGCAGGTGCTTATATTTGGATGGCATCGGGCACTGCATTTAACGGAAAGAAAATAATAAAAAAAGGTACGGTGCTTCTGTTGAGATAGCCGGGCAGCAAAAGCGGAGACGAAGGGATTCGAACCCTTGATACAGTTTCCCGTATACACACTTTCCAGGCGTGCTCCTTCAACCACTCGGACACGTCTCCAGGAGAAAATTAATGGGTTGCAAATGTACATGCAAATCGTCGTTTGAAAAAATCAATCCAGGAGTTTTTCCATTTGCATGCTCCGGGAACCTTTAATTAATATGAGGCAGTCTTTAAACTGTTGCTTTTTATACCATTCTGCGGTTTCTTCCACATTGTTGAAATGTAAAAAATGGGCCGGAATTTTTTTAAACCCATTACCCGTTAACACTACGGCTTTCCAGCTAAATGTTGTGATGAGATCAACGATTCTTTCATGCTCTTCATCTGCGGCCTGGCCCAATTCCATCATGCTTCCAATAATCAACACTTTATTGCCTCGCAGGCCGGCAAAATTTTCAATGGCCAAAGTCATACTGCTGGGGTTGGCATTATAGGCATCTAAAATTATTTTGTTGCCGTTTTTTTCAATGAGTTGTGAGCGGCTGTTGGAAGGGGAATAATTTTCAATAGAAGCTTTTATTTTTTCATCGGGTACCGAAAACGTTTTACCAATACACAAGGCTGCCAGAACATTGGGTAAATTATAAGAACCCACCAATTGGGTTTGAAGGGTAGGTTGAGAAAGGCCTTTGGTAATATTTAATTTTAAATAAGACGAATCCATTTCGGCAGGCTCCGCCATATAGTCTGCATCGGCGCTACCATAGGTAATAATCTGCTTTATGCCCTTGCTCATTGCATCAAGATAGCCGGTATGGGTTAAAATAAAAGCTGTGCCACCATGCACTCTTAAGTAATTAAATAATTCCCCTTTAGCTTTTTTAATATTTTCTTCACTGCCAAAGCCTTCAAGATGTGCCTTGCCGCAATTGGTGATTAACCCATGAGTAGGCATAGCATATTGGCAATAACTTTCAATTTCATGCAAATGGTTGGCGCCCATTTCAATTACTGCAATCTCGGCATCCTTTTTTATGGATAAAAGGGTAAGGGGTACCCCAATATGATTATTGAGATTGCCTTGTGTGGTATAGCAGCAAAAGGTTGAAGAGAGTACGGCCGAAACCAATTCTTTGGTAGTGGTTTTTCCGTTGGATCCGGTAATGGCAATAAAGGGGATGGAAAAACTTTGCCTGTGGCGCCTGGCTAATTGTTGTAAGGTTTCCAGGGTGTTGTGAACCAAAATAATTCTTTCATCGTTTACCCCGGTATCTTCATCGGCAATACAATAAGATGCCCCTTTATCTAAAGCCTGTTGAACAAAATGGTTGCCATTAAAATGGGGGCCTTTTAAAGCAAAAAAAATACAATCTTTTGAAATTTTACGGGTATCGGTTTCTATTACCGGGTGGCTGAGGTATATGCGGTAAAGCTCATCTATCTGCATAAATCAAAAATAGCAAGTAAACGGTGACTAGTCCTAAAAAAGGTTGA
>JAFDZZ010000116.1 GCA_018266715.1 Bacteroidota bacterium | reverse complement strand
ACCGGTAAAAATACGCAGGGCCTGCGAGGGTTCTAATTTTTGGGAAAAGGTATTTCCTGCCTGCACTTCTCCAATAACGTTTAAGGCCGATTGCTTGTTCCATTCATTAAAAGCAAATGCATAACCATCCATTGCAGACTGGTTAAAATGAGGAACGGCAAATGGGGCAAATATATTTTCGGCCAATACGAGGCCACAGGCTTCTGTTAATGGAACCTGCTTTATGGTTGGAGCAGGGCAGTGTTTAACTATTTTATTCCTGGCTTCGGTAACCGAAATCATGTGTATTATTTTTTTACAGATATTACTTTTTACCGGCAATGCGTTTGAGCATATTTCTGAAAATAAAAAAATGGAAAGGCAGCATGGCATACCAGTAATTTCTGCCCATAATTCCTTTGGGCCTAAAAGTGGCTGTTTGTTTAAGTATGGAGCGGTTATTGTTGGTAACAATGGCAAACTCCAGCCAGGCTTCGCCGGGCAGTTTCATTTCTGCAAATAAAAGTAAACGATGATTTTTCCGGTCGGCTAAAATTACCCGCCAAAAATCAATGGTATCACCGGCTTCAATATCCACCTTACTTCTTCGCCCCCGGCTCAATCCCACGCCACCTATAATTTTATCCAGCACGCCCCTTATCCGCCAAAGCATATCTGCATAATACCATCCATGCTCACCCCCAATGCTAAAAAAACGATTGGCTACGGTTTCTACCTGGTCTTTGGGGATTTCTGTCCACTTCCTGTCTTTAAAACATCCGTTCACCGGCACCTCAATATATTGGCTCACATCCAGGCGGTTGAGGCTGCTGGATGCCGAATCGGTCCAACTGGAAACAACCATATTCTGCTCAATTCTTTCAAAAGCCATTTGTAAAGCTTCTTTATATGGAATAAGGTACTGTGGTATGATTTCCCTTATGGAAAACTCTTTACATACCACATCATTTTTCATGCTTTTTACCAATTGCCGTGCAATGGTAAAGTTGGCCGATGTGGTAAGGTTGAGCCAATATACCGATAGCCCGGGAAAAAGTACCGGCAAGGTGAGAATAATCCTTTTATATCCTCTTTCTTTTGCAAACCCCAATAGCATTTGCTTATATGTTAATACATCGGGCCCGCCAATTTCAAAAGTTTTAAAATACGTTTTTTCATTCCCCATGCAATTCTGAAGGTAATAGATTACATTTCTAATGGCAATAGGCTGGCATTTGGAATTTAACCAACGGGGTACAATCATTAAGGGAAGTTTTTCGGTAAGATCCCTTATGATTTCAAACGAAATACTGCCCGATCCTACAATGATACCCGCTTCAAAAATCGTATAGGCAATGCCTGATTTTACAAAAACATCTTTCACCACTTTACGGGCCGTTAAATGGCTGGAAAGATGCTCATCATTGCTTATGCCGCTTAAATAAACAATTTGCTTTACCTTGGTAAGGAGCGATACCAGCACAAAGCAACCTGCCGCCCTTAATTCATACTCTTTAAGGGTGTTCTTAGTATCGGCCAGTGAATGGATGAGATAATAGGCTACATCAAATTGCCGGTTATTAAAATTTTGTACGGCATCCTCCGGCTTTAAAAAATCAAACTCAATAATTTCCACTTTATCCAAAAGATCCGGGGAAGGCTTAAACCTGTTGATATCCCTTACCACACAGGTTACCTCATGCCCCGATTCAACAAGAACGGGCAATAACCTCATGCCAATATATCCGTTAGCCCCGGTAAGAAGAATTTTCATAAAATAGATTTATCCGCCAATATGAATCATACTCCGGTTTTCGATATGCCTTACATCGGGCTTACCGTTTACTGAAGTAAACTGGCCTCCAAGGGATTCTTGCTTATCCCAAACGCATTGTGATATTAAAGGAAGAATATCCTCTCCTTTTCTTAATGCGCCTAAAATATCCACTTCCGTTTTTGAAAAAAGACAGTTTTTCATTTTTCCATCTGTTGTTAAACGCAGGCGGTTACAGCCACTGCAAAAAGGCTGGCTCATGGTGCTTATGATGGCAAAAGTTCCCCGGTGGCCGTTTGCCTTAAACTTTAATGCGGTATCCTGCTTTTGGTGTGGCAATTGATAATAGGTAAATTTTTCATCCACTTTTTCTAATATTTCTTTGTAGGAAAATACTTTATCACTACTCCAATGATTACCGGCAAAGGGCATAAATTCAATAAAGCGCACCTGGATTGGTTCCTCTTTTGTCCAAGCCACAAAATCCACGATTTCATCTTCGTTCACATTTTTCATAACCACTACATTAACTTTCACTTCAAAATTATTTTTTAAGAGCAGTTGAATATTTTGAACTACACCGCTATGCACATCCCTGCCGGTTATAAGATGATTGCGTGTACTTTTTAAAGAATCAAGACTTACATTTACAGAGCGGATTCCGGCTTTTTTAAAAGTATCTAGAAAATCATGCACAAAAACGCCATTGGTAGTAATGGCCAGTTTTACCGGTAATTTTGAGAGCCTTAAAATAATGTCGGCCGCATCTTTTCTTACCAGCGGCTCCCCTCCGGTAAGGCGTATTTTAGTAATGCCATTTTGTACAAACACAGCAGCAATTTGCTCAATTTCATGGGGCAGCATTTTGTCAAAATGAGCGAAATAGCCTTTGGGTAAATCAACCGGGTTGCAATAGGTACACCTTAAATTACACTTTTCAGTAAGTGAAATTCTAAGGTAGTTATGCACACGGTTAAATTGGTCTTTCAGCATGGCTTCAACGTTTAAGGCGTATTTAACGAAAGATCAACAGAAAAATATTTTTTCATTTTATGGGTAATTTTTTCATAGTCGCTTTGCGTTAAATACTTATGTGCCAGGGGAAATACTACATTATCTTCCCTAAAAATATGCAGGCGCAACAATTCAACCAATGAAAGGCCCTGTTCTATTGCGGTATCCATAAGCAGGGCACGGGAAACAGGGTCGGTTATACGAGAGCAGATACCCATTAGGCTAAACACCAGGGTAGATAACTCCATCATTTTAATGTGGTCGTTTTCGAGCATATCCACGGCGGTATCCGGTATAGGCCCGGTGCCGTGCTCACCATTATCAATCATCCTGTCGTGAATAAATGGAAATAAAATTCGCTCTTCTTTTAAATTGTGCAGCACAATTTTTTCATCCAGGTAAGCAAAAAATTCGCCCAGTATTTTATTTCTTTCCCTGCTAATGCCTTCTTTTTTAATTTGTATTAAAGTTTGCTCCAGTTGATCTATTTGCTTATTTGTTGTTTGATGTTCATCCATAAATAACTGCATCACCGGGTGTAAATCGCTATAAGGCACGGGTTCTATGCCTTGAGGTTTATAGGCATCCGGCGGACTCATGGGCGAGTAAACCGGGTCGCTCTCCTGATCTTTCTCCACAAATCTTTTTATATAATCTGCCTCTTTATCAGGTTTATTCTCAAATATATTATTCATATTTTTATAATTTATAATGACTTAATAACTTTTTCAAATTTATCTCCAAAGTCATGTTTTTAACATGAGTACTATAGGTTTTGCTACTGATTCTAATCAGACCCCGGGGCATTCAAGTTACCCCTATTAATTAGATTTGAAAAAATATTTTGTAAATTTTATACTACGGAGTAAGCCAACAAATGTAATTAACCAGGCAAATAATGCGATATACACAAATACATTGGCAATAGGATAAAGGAAAGGAAGGTGCAGCGCATGCGCCATTCTAAAGGTGCAAACGGTATACATACCCTGTGGAAAAACTGCACCCCAATATAGCGGATCGTATTTTACCGGATATTTTTTATAAATGTGCCGCCAGATAGCCAGGATGATTAACATGGGTATCCACCATGTGCCGGTAGCCCAGTAAAATACAGTAAATCCCTTCATGAACGGAAGCAATGTTTGAATAAATGGGGCATGGGGAGCATTTAATATTAATACAGACCCAGCGAGGGTTGAAATAGCCATTGCTCCCATATTAATCCAATAAGGAGGAGCCAAATCATCAGGTGAAAATTTAAAAAAAGTATAACGGTAAAAAATCAGGGAAATCATCCATATATAAAACATCCCGCCCCAAAGCCACATGGATAGTGCAAAAAAATTTACTTCTACACGATAAGGCTGTTTTAAATGAGATGATATTAAAGCGCTAAGAATTGAAACAGATTGCGTGGCAACAATTGCCGTAAGCCAGGCACCAGTGATGCCTTTATCCAATGACGGCTTATCCTGCTTAATGGTGAGCGTGGTAAAAATGAGGTACGTTAAAAATACCCAGAGCAAAATACCGAAAACTAAAAGTGCAAATGCGATTAAAAAATGATCGTATAGAATAATATATTGACTTCCCAATACGCAGGTTCCGGCAACTATGGTAAAAAAACCAGGACATTTCATGTGACTGGTCATGTCCATGGTAACTTCTTTAGGAAACCAAATAAGCCGAAGAATAGTAAGTACCCATAAAACCAAATAAAATACATTATTTAGAAGGAATAATAAATTGGAAATAAACTTCATTTCCATTAAATGCGCCGCTATGGAAATGATACCGGTAGCCATTACCAATGCAAAATTGGCAGGTGAAAGATTCCTGATGTGTGATTTATAGCTCACATTGATAAAATGCTCCCCCGGATCGGCCGTTATTTTAGCACTTGTTTCCAAAATTTATTACGCTATTGATACCGTTTGAAATTTATTTCTTCTGATTTCTTATTCGGTCACAATTTATCTACACATAGCCAGGCTGGTATATAGAAGTTGAGTTGCCTTGTTTTTATCTCAACTCAATGATTATTTTTTTTACAAACCCAAATAATAATGCTTACAAATTGCCTTCTTTTTTAATTACTGCTTTAATAGCCAGTCGTTGCAAAACAATACAAATGGCGGCAATTACAGCCAGCAACATCCAGCATGTGGTCCATACTCCCGTAACTTTTAATAAATAACTAAATAGAAGCGGGCCAAAAAATCCTCCCAGTCCGCCTAATACCCCTACTATTCCACCAACGGTGCCAATAGAGTTAGGATAGTAATCTGAAATATGCTTATAAACCGCAGCGCCCCCAAATCCCATCATGATTCCAATAAGCAGGATTAATCCGGAAAAAATCCATTTATTGGCCTGGAAATAAATATGAGTGACTCCTTTTGCAAGTAACTGGCCCTTGCTTATGGTATCTCCGGGAGCTACAACAACATCATGTTGAAAGGACGTTGTTGGGAGCAGTAAAAAACCTTCATCATCATTATGAATACCTACACGAATTGAAACCTGTGAAGTATCACCAGAATTATTTTGGAGAGAATAGGTATTTTCATCCACTACTATTTCACGGTCAGAAACAGATTTCACTATTCCATTTTTTGAAGCCATAATACCCTGGCCCGGCGCCTGGATGTCCATTCGGGGTATAAAAAGAAAGAACAGGCAAACTATGCACACGCCAAATACCCATAATAAAACAATACGGGCGCCAGCTTTATCAGAAAGCCAGCCTCCTACAGCCCTCATTAATGCCACCGGCAGGTTAAAAGCAGTAGCCATAAATCCCGCCGATACAATGGACATGGAATAAACATTCACATAATATGGAATGAGCCACTGGGCTAATGCAACAAAACTACCAAATACAAAGAAATAATATAACCCAAACCGCCATACCCTTATTTCTTTTAAAGGCGACAATCGTTGAGCCATTGATTTTGCCTCGCCGGGCTTTTTATTCTGAGTTCCGAAAAGAAAAATAATCCCTACAAGTATGAGCAACCCGGCATATAACTTAGGCAACATCCTCCAGGCTTCAAGATTTTTTCCCTGCTGCGTAAGTGTATCCAATATAGATGGGGCAAACAGAGTTGTTAAAGCTGCTCCAATTGTTCCCATTCCAAAAATTCCGAGGGCTGTGCCCTGCTTTTGCCTGGGATACCATAATGAAGTATAAGCAACACCCACTGCAAAACTGGTTCCTGCCAGTCCAAATCCAAAACTCAACAATAGAAATGATATAAAACTATTTGCATGAGATAAAAAATACATCGGGATGGCACAAAAAAACAATAGAAATACCATCATGCTTTTCCCTCCAAATTTATCCGTTAAAATACCTAAGGGTAACCGGAAAATTGCCCCTACCAGCACCGGCACTCCAAGCAACCACCCTATTTGTACCGGGTTCCATTTGTACACTCCATTATTCACCAGGAAGGTAACTAATACACCATTGATCATCCAGGCAGCAAAGCACACCGTGAAGGCAAGGGTGCTGAGTAAAAGTATTCGCCCGGATATGTTATTTGATGAAGTACTCATGATGATTGCTGCAGGTATTTATTAATTGGCCCTTTTATTAAAATCCATTCTTCCTTTGTCCGGAAAACGATTACTGGTCCGTACCCAATACCGGCCCCCCGGCACTTTAATACTATCCGGTGATACCGGGTGAAATGTATTACAGTTCCTGTATTTTTTTCCGTTCACTTCATACTCAAATTCAATCCCACGGCCTTCTGCAAAAACGTTGCAGTTACCAATAGTGGTACCGGTAACATAAACCGGGCTCTTGAGTAATGCAAATTCAATAAGGTAAACCCTCACCACAAAAATCAATGCCAGGCAAAGTATAATTAAGATAGACAGGTTGATGGCTCTTTTTCTTTTTGAAACGAATTTGACCAACCGGTAAATATTGAAAAGGATGCCTCCTGAAATCACCAGTAACAGGATTGTTTTTACAATTTGACTGGCCAGCAACTGATCATCCGTTACAATATTGAGCCACATGATTAAGTATTTTTTGGACGCTGTAACGACCAGGGCGTTCTACGGCTTCTCACTTTCTTTCTATCCCAATACCACATTACCTGCTGGTAGGGGCGCCAGATATAATTTAAAGGAAGCACCAGCATATGAATGAGCCTTGAAAATGGCAAAATGCCAATAATAATATATGCGCCGGCTATATGAAGTTTTACCGGCCAGGGCAATAAAACAACCGCAGTGATATCGGGGTTGAGTTTAAATATGGAATTTAAATAAGGGCTTAATAAAGTTGAGAACCAGGATGAGCCCCAGCGAAAATTATACGCAATCCATAAACCGGCAAAAGTTTGCAAGATCAATAAAACATATACCACAAAATCCATTTTGTTAGTTACCGGGTAAAGCCGTGGAGTGGTATAGCGCCTAATAAAAAGATTGACCAGGCCTACAAGCATGCTGATACCGAAAATAAA
>JAFDZZ010000115.1:9253-9434 GCA_018266715.1 Bacteroidota bacterium | reverse complement strand
ATATACCGAAGCCATTACTTATGCCCAAAAAGTAATTGATGCAGGGTATATGTTGCATAGCAATTACCAGGAGTTATTTATGGCCGATAATGACCGTACCAGTAAAGACGAGTTTATTTTTGTAGCCCCATGCGATGGATTAACCGGTAAGGCTTACGGCAATACCACTTTTTTTATTCAT
>JAFDZZ010000115.1:0-9145 GCA_018266715.1 Bacteroidota bacterium | reverse complement strand
TTCTCAAACGGGCTTCATGTAAATAAATACAGGAATATTAGGGCAGATGGCGGCGTAGTTAGGGATCCCAACTCTGAGTTTTCTGATATTGATTTCCCCATCATCCGTTTGCCGGAAATGTATCTGATCTATGCAGAAGCGGTTTTAAGAGGCGGAACCGGCGGTGATGTAAGCATTGCCTTAGGCTATATTAATGCTTTAAGAACAAGGGCAAATGCAGGAACTATTACCTCGCCTGAACTTACCCTGCAATTTATTTTAGATGAAAGGGCAAGAGAATTATACTGGGAAGGCCACCGCAGAACCGACCTTATACGTTATAACCTTTTAACCACCGGCACTTATTTATGGCCCTGGAAAGGTGGCGTAGCAAATGGTACTGCAGTAAACAGCAAATACAACATATTTGCCATACCTTCTTCCAACTTAAACTCAAATCCTAACCTTCATCAAAATACAGGATACTAATTATTAATTTTCAAATCATTCAAAAATGAAAAAAATTATTTCAAGTCTTTTCGTTCTTTCCGCATTTGCCTTGATATTGGTATCGTGTAAGAAAGAAGAAAACCAAATTATTATAGAAGGCGGAACCCCGCCTGCATTTACCGCCAGTACAGCCGGCCCATTGCTTTTGATAAAAGATAATGCTGCCGACCCGGCCATTACACTTTCCTGGACCAACCCCAACTATATGTTTAATACCGGCGTAAGCTCCCAGGATGTAAACTATGTATTACAGGTTGACACCGAAGGCAGTAATTTCAGTAGTGCATTAATGCAGGAATCGGTTTTTACCAATGACCTTACCACAACTCTTACGCATAAAGATTTAAATACCATTTTAACCCGGATGGAATTGTCATCCGGCGTAGAACACAATGTAGAAATGCGTGTGAAAACCACCCTGGCCAATGGCAGCGTTCCGCTTTATTCCAATAGTCTTTCGCTTAAAGTAACACCCTACCTTGATTTTGTGGTTGAACCACCCGGAACCTTTGCCAATAATTATGATGATGGCGAATTATGGGCCGTTGGCGATGCTTTTGCATCAGGATGGAGCAACCCTTTACCGTCTCCTTACGATGTAGATCAAAAATTTACCCGTATTGATATTTTACATTACGAAGCCGTTTTGAATTTTAATGCAACCGGCGGTTATAAATTAATTCAGCAGCAAGGGGTTTGGGGTACACAGTATCATGCTTTAGCCCCTAACCTGGCCCTGTCGGGATCTTTCGAAAAAAGAGACTCTGATCCCCAGTTTCCCTCACCCGGCCCGGGGCTTTATAAAGTGGAAGTGAATTTCCAAACCGGTAAATACAAATTAACACCTCAATAATACGCACACATAAACTTTCATAAAATGAAAAAATTTTTAAAATTCTTTTCTCTTGTAGCCGTTGCCGTATTAGGATTGGCAGCTTGTGAAAAGCTGGACGATTTACCCTATTATAACCTGGGTAATGATATTACGCTTTCCGTTGCGCCTTCATCGGTTACGCCTACCTTACAGGATACCAGCAGCAATGTGCTGAATTTTTCCTGGACTTCACCAAAATATGCTACAGATACCGCTAATTACAAGTTTATTATTCAAATAGACTCTGCAGGTAAAAACTTTGCCAACCCCACTACCAAAACCGTAATGGGCAGCCTTGGCGCTTCTTATACCGGCAGTGAAATGAATAATATCCTGCTCAATTATGGTTTTGCTTTAGGCGCTACGGTTTCACTGGAAGCCCGTGTAATTTCTTCCTACGGCAATAATAATGAGCAGCGTACTTCCAATACCGTTGGCTTTACCATTTCATCTTTTGACCACCCGGCCATTTTAACTTCGGAGAATACAGCCGTAACCGGCACGCTGGCAACAGCCGGTGATCATTCCAATACGTTTAACTGGACCAGCGCTTTTCAAACCTACACCGGCAATGTAACGTATGAACTGCAATATGATGCCGCAGGCAATAGTTTTGCATCTCCTCATTCCGTTTCGGTTGGCGTAAATATGAATACCATCTCTTTTAACCAGGGCGAAATGAATGGCTTTGCGTTAAATACGGGCATTGCTGCAAATGCCACCGGTGATGTTGAGTTTCGTATTAAAGCCACTACAGCGCAAGGCGCCGTTTCGTATTCTCCGGTTGTAACGGTAAGTATTACAACATACCTGCCCATTCAAAAAATGTATCTTGTAGGTGGTATGCAGGGTTGGGATATAAACAATCCATTAGAAATGATTAATGATGCAAAGCCCGACCGTTTTAATAAAATATTTTATTCTTACATCAAATTAGATGCAGGTACCGAATTTAAATTTGCCAAAACCCCCGGCGACTGGGGTTCTGCTTATGGCAATAATGGCGCCAGTGGTAGCGGTTTCAGTACCGGCTACAACCAGGGGGGTAACTTCCAGGTATCGGCTACAGGTATTTACCGGCTTACCATTGATATAGAAAATAATATGGCCTGGGTACAACAAAAACAAGTGGGCGTTGTTGGCGGTATGCAGGGCTGGGATCCATCTGCACCAATTTATGGTGGAATTGTGGGAAGAGATAAATTCTTAATTCTTGCAAACAGCAGCGGTACCGATGAATTTAAATTTCACGATGGACCTGTTTGGGACAATAGCGGCCCGGATAAAGCCCGTTGGTGGGGATCTGCCGGTACTGAAAATTTAGATAACGATGGTAACGGCCCCAACATTGTGGCCAATGCATCTCCACGCACCCGTTGCATTTGGAACGGCGATAATAAATTACAACTCAAATACGAATTATCTCCTGCAGCAGAAATGCGCTTAGTAGGCGATGGCATTACCGGTGTTCCTGCCTGGAACCCCGGTGCAAGCCCTCAAATGACCTACTCCGGAAATGGCGTGTGGACGATAACTGCTCAATTAGACGCCAATAAGGATATTAAATTCCTTTCCGGGCCCGATTGGGGCGCTTTTGATTATGAAGATGCCAGCGGTGGGGCTACTTCAACCAATACGCCAAGGGCCATTCAATGGACCGGCGGAAGCAACTTTAAAACACCAACCGTAGCAGGTACTTACACTATTGTACTTGACGAGTATAACCAAACCGTTTCTATCAATAACTAATTATAACCAGTATTTTTTCAAAACGCTTCTAAAATTTAGAAGCGTTTTTTTTATGCCTTTTTTTGGCGGGTAAGTTGAGCGGCCGCATCACTATCCAACAGCCAGGTAACATGACCCTGTACCGGGTTAACAATTTGTGCCGGAAAAATTTCAGGATGGTAAGCCCCTTCAATAATTTTTTTAAGGGCATTGGCTTTTGTTTTACCGGCAGCCATAAAAATAACTTCCCTGGCGGCATTTATTAAATTAGATGTAAAGCTTATGCGCAGGGATTGCTTCAGTTCTACATACACCTCTTTTACCAAATCGTATTGCTCATACAATAGTGCCGAACCCGGAAAAATAGAAGCGGTATGCCCTTCATCGCCAATACCCAAAAAAATTAAGTCAAATGAAGTTGGTTTGCCTTGAAAAAATTCAATGATATTTTGCTCATATTGCCTGGCATCCCGGTGGGCTTCCCCAGAAACCGGTATCCGAAAAATATTACGAGCCGGGATATTTACTTTATCCAGCAAATGCTGATACGCCTGGTAGGCATTATTGTTGGGATCCCGGTAGGGCACATATCGCTCATCGCCCCAAAAAACAAATACGTTATTCCAGTTTACTTTTTGTGCATTTTCTTTTTGGGCCAATAAATCATACATCATATTGGGCGTGTTACCGCCCGAAAGGGCCACAACAAAGCGCCCCTTTTTAGCAATATTTTTTTGAGCAAGCTCAATAAAAATTTCCATTGCATGAAAACACAATTCCTTTGCCGACCCAAAAACCTTAATCATCATTTTGACTTTTAGAATTAATGGACATGGTAATCCATTGGTTGCCGTCTTTGGCTATTAACGTTTCGGCAGCTTCCGGACCAAAAGTACCGGATGCATAGTTTGGAAAATTTACAGAAGGGTTTGCTTTCCAATTTTCCAATACCGGTTGCACCAGTTGCCAGGCTGCTTCCACCTGGTCGGCACGCATAAATAAGGTAGCATCACCTTCTATAACATCCTGCAATAAGGTTTCATAGGCTTCCGGAGTGGAGCCTTCATAACTTTCTTTATAGCTAAAAATCATGTCAACAGGAGTGAGTAACATTTGGGGTCCGGGGCGCTTGGCCTGCATCCGCAATTTTATGCCCATATCCGGCTGGATATTTATCACCAATAAATTGCTGCGCCAGTTTTCATTGGCCTCACTAGGAAAAGACTGGTGTGGCACCGGCTTAAACTCAATGGTGATACAGCTTATAGATTGATTCATTCGCTTGCCACTACGCACATAAAAAGGCACCCCGTTCCAACGCCAGTTTTCAATTTCAAATTTTATAGCCGCAAATGTTTCGGTAACCGAATCGGGGGCCACATTTTTTTCCTGCCGGTAGCCTTTTACTTTTTCGCCTTCAATCCATCCCGACCCATACTGCCCCCTTACGGCCACATTATGAATATCGTCTTTTCGCAACGGAAGAATTGCCCGTAACACATCTGCTTTTTTATTTCGCACTTCATCGGCATCGAAACTTACCGGCGGTTCCATAGCAATTAAGCAGAGCAGTTGCATCACATGGTTTTGGATCATATCCCTTAAAGCGCCGCTGGTTTCATAGTAGCCGCCCCTTTGCTCCACTCCAATTTTTTCGGCCACGGTTATTTGCACCGAGTCAATAAAATTCCTGTTCCAGATGGGTTCAAATAAGGCATTGGCAAACCTAAAGGCTAAAATATTCTGTACGGTTTCTTTGCCCAAATAATGGTCAATACGATAAATTTGGTTTTCTTTAAAAATACATTGCAATTGCTTATTGAGTTCCCTTGCCGATTTTAAATCGGTGCCAAAGGGTTTTTCCACCACTATCCGGTTGTGTAGCCTGTCTGCTGCAAAACCGGCTTCACCTAAATTTTCAGCAATAATGCCAATAAACTTAGGCGGTACCGCTAAGTAAAAAATCCGGTTGGCCGGGGCTTGTTTTTTCTCAAAACTGCATTTAATTTTTTTGAGATTACTGTATAGTTTTTTTTGGGTAAAGTCGCCTTTAAGCAATTCAATTTTCTTTTCAAAGTCGTCCCATTGAGCTTTTTTTGTTTTCCCACTTCGGGAAAATTCATCAACGCCACTTTTTAATTCTTTGATCAAGGTTTCCCTATTGCCTATAGAAGAGCCAATGCAAATGATGGAAAAATTTTCATGAAGCCATCCGCCTAAATACAAATTATACAGGGCAGGAATGAGTTTGCGGCGGCTTAAATCTCCAGTACCACCAAAAATATAAATAACGGCTGCTGTATTATAACTTGTGCTTTGCATAATAAAAATTTAACGGATGATTTGGCTCCAGGCACTGTGAAAAATACCGTCTTTGTCTGTACGTTGGTAAGTATGCGCTCCAAAAAAATCTCTTTGTGCCTGTATTAAATTTGCAGGCAACCAAGCGCTATGATAGCTAAGATAATAATTAAGTGCAGCGCTAAAACCGGGTACGGGAATACCTGCCTGTAAAGCAGAAGCTACTAAAAATGAAAAATCTTTCTTAACACTTTGTAATTCTCCTGCAAAATAGCTATCGGCCATCAGGTTTTCCAAAGAAGGGTTTTGCGTATAAGCGCCGGTAATTTTTTCCAGCATTGTAGCCCTTATGATACAGCCGCCACGCCAAATGGAAGCTACCGATGCCATTGGAATGCCGAATTGGTAATGAGCCGATGCCCGTGTTAACATATTTAAACCCTGGGCATATGATAAAATATAACTGCTATACAGCGCCTGTTCCAGTTGCTTTAAAAAAAGTTGTTTGTCGCCAATAGGTTGTGTAGCCACATTAATCACCTGTTGTGCATATTGTACCCTTTCTTTTTTAAAAGAAGAAATGATACGTTGAGAAACGGCAGCATCTATTGAAGGTATTGCTGATACTACATTTGCAGCATCCTGGCTCGTCCAGGCGCCGGTTCCTTTTTGGCCGGCGGTATCTAAAATGCGGTCAATTAATAACCCATTTCCTGCATCATCGGGCTGTAAAAATACGGCAGCTGTAACTTCCATTAAAAAAGAATGAAGCCTTCCCGTATTCCATTCGGCAAATAGCTTTTGAATTTCTTCATTACTCATTTTAGCAAACCCTTTCATGAGATGATAGCTTTCACTTAATAGTTGCATTATAGAATACTCAATACCGTTATGTACCATTTTTACATAATGCCCAGCCGCTCCATTGCCCATATAGGCCGTACAAGGCTGCCCGCTAACTTTTGCACATACCGCCTCCAGCATAGGAGCAATTCGGCTATGCGCCACTTTATCGCCACCCGGCATAATACTTGCGCCATAACGGGCACCGGCTTCACCACCGGAAATACCCATACCCATAAAATGCACTTTTGAGTTGGCCAGCGCCAACAGCCTGCGTTGTGTATCGGTAAAATGTGAGTTGCCACAATCCACAATTACATCATTTTCGCCCCAATAAGCTTTTAAATCCTCCAACACAAAATCAACAAATTTGCCTGCCGGCACCAGCAAAATAATATTTCTGGGCGTCTCCAAACTGTTTATAAATTGTTTTAAATCACTAAAGGCGAGGGTTTCGCCACCGGGTATCTCAGCATTCAATGCATTTACTTTTGCGGGGTCTTTGTCATACCCGGTCACTGTAAAACCGTGTTCATGGATATTTTGTAGAAAATTACTACCCATCGTACCCAATCCAATAATACCAAAACTGTATTTTTTCATATGTTCAATTACTGGTTCATTATACAAAGATCGGTGAGAGTAAATAATAATAAAGGATAAAAATAGACCTTAACCGTAATTTGAAAACGAAAGTAGATTATTACAAATAATTTTACTGTAATGCAAAAATTAATGATTTTCTCTTCCTATAATTTTGCATTTTTTATAATGAAGAATATAAATGAATCAATTTATATATAAAATATTTGTACTGTAGAAAAGAAAAAAACGCAATTTCCTTGTATTTCTTAAATCAATAGAGTAGCTTTACAGTTCGTAATCCGCTACCATTAACAGATAGCTACAATATCTAAATTTCCTAAGAAACTTTACTTACCTCAAGCCAATTTCTTATTCTGAAGGCCATTTCCTTTAGCATCCTATTTCTTTGTCAGCCAATTAAATTACCTCAAAATCAAAACGTTTTGTATGAAAAAGAAATTTACGCATGGCCTTGGCTCAATTTTATCAAGAAGTATTGCGCTGCTTGTTGCCCTGGCATTCATGAACAGTTATGTTGTGGCACAAACACAACCCTGCACTAATTCTGTAACATTATGGCAGGAAGACTTTGGTACCGGAAATGATACCACAAGCCACCCTGACGCCTTATTTAGCTACGAGCCTACCGGCCCATTATTTGCCGAAGGTTCTTACAGGGTTGCCAGTAACCTGCAGCAAAAAATTGAATGGCATAATTCGCCCGATCATACCGGAAATACCGATGGAAGGATGCTGGTTGTGAATGGCGATTTCGGTGATTTTTTTATGCATACCATTACCAGCCAAAATGCATTTTCTAGTGGTGCTTATTATTTCAGGTTTTATATTATTAATGCTAATGTGCCTTACGCATGTTTTGGTAACCCATTACTTGCTTCGGTTAATTTATATGCCGAATATTTGGATGGCAATAACAATTGGGTGGCCATGCAAAATTCACCAAATGTAGGCAGCCCGGTACCTACCAGTAACAACCCGCTATGGATCCAACAGGGTGGTACTTTTATTCTTCCTCCAAATGTAGTAACCAACAATATCCGCATCAGGCTGTCTGATGCTACCAGCGGTGGTTGTGGCAATGATTTTGCCGTAGATGATTTCGGATTATTTTATTGCCCGGATGGCGGACCCTTGCCGGTTAACTTCCTGGATATTTCTGCAATGCAAAAAAGCGCTGGTATCCTCGTTCAATGGAAAACAGCATTTGAATTAAATAATAAATACTTTAATATCGAAAAAAGTACCGATGGCGTAAACTGGACGGTTATTGGCCGGGTAGAAAGCCAGGGAAACAGCCAGTTTGTACAAACCTATCAGTTCTATGACAGGAGCCCGGTAGCAGGTAATAATATTTACCGGGTAAGGCAATATGATATTGACAACCGCTCTACCTTATCGAGGATTACCAGTGTGAAAGTTACCATTAATGGAACCAGTGCTACCGTGGTAAATAATCCTTTCATAAACCATATTAATATTGATTTCCTCAGTAAAAACAGCATGCCTGTTGAAGTTGCGCTTTATGATATGGCCGGCAAACAAGTGGCCATTGAAAAATGGAATGTGGTAAGCGGCAGCTCACGAATGACGTTTACCAAAGCAGCAAATGCAGGCAGGGGAATGTACATTATGACGATTAAAGGAGCCAATAACGAAGTGATCTTTAATGGTAAAGTAGTTAAACAATAAACTCACATAGATAGTTTTTTAAGGCTGCTTAGGCAGCCTTTTTTTGTTTCTCTAAGGGATGTTTTATATTGTATAACCCCAAAACTAAATTAGCCTTCAATCAAAAAATGCAGCTTTACCTTACCGATCAAATAAAGAATTTTCCGAAACACCTGGAAGTTTTAAAAAAGCAACCCGTTATGGAATTTGATAAGTGTAAACTTAAAGAAAAGAGTTCCATTATATCCATTCATACGGTGAAACAGTTCCAGGATTTGGATACCGGCTTCCTGTTTGACTACCAGATTTTCCCCGGAAAAATTATGATCTGTTTGGCACAGTGCACCTTTGAGAAAAGAACTATGAAAGTTGGCGACATAATTGTACAGCAGGTATTTATTCCCCCGTTTAAACCCTTTTCACAAAAATTAGTTTTTGGAGTATGAATTAATAAAATAATTCATGAGCCTACAAGAATTGGGATTATTTATGTTATTTTAAATGGCCATGTTGAAAAAGGCATATCCATTTTTACCATTGAACAAAATGCTGACCAAAATACAATTTTCAAAATTCATACGTATTCGTCACCCGGCAGCATCTTATTAAAACTCTTAAGCCCATTTTTTTCAAATC
>JAFDZZ010000114.1 GCA_018266715.1 Bacteroidota bacterium | reverse complement strand
TTATAAGTTTACATGTACCCCTTACCGCCGAAACAAAATTTATGGCCAATGATGATTTTTTTACACAACTCCAGCGGCAGCCGTACTTCATTAATACCAGCAGGGGAGAAATCACCGATACCGGGGCTTTGCTCCGGGCACTGGATAATAAAATGATAAGGGGTGCCGCCATTGATGTTATTGAAAATGAAAAAATTCAAAGCTGGAGCCCGGTTGAAGCTAAGCTCTATTCGCAACTGGTGAGCCGGCCAAATGTATTGCTCACTCCTCATATTGCCGGGTACAGTCATGAAGCCTTTCTTAAGATGGCCCAAATTATTGTTGAAAAATTATTGGCCCGTCAACTGATTTAAATTTTTACCCTATATTTATTTTAACAATATTAAATACCACATGAAAGTTATTCTTACCGCTATGAGTGTTCTTTTAGTTTTTGGTGCATGCAAAAAAGAAAACTCCTGCCCATATGCAAAGCCCACCGTAACGGCTACTTCCAATGAAATATTGGTACTGCAAAATTACCTGCAAATGAATAGTATTACCGCTACGCAGGATGGCAGTGGGTTGTTTTATGCGGTTACTTCAAATGGGCAGGGTGCTGTACCGGCCATGTGTTCCTTTGTTACGGTAAAATATAAAGGAAGCATCCTTACCACGGGCGCTATTTTTGATTCAACCGCAACCGGTGCTACCGCCTCTTTTGAATTGGGCGGATTGATAAACGGCTGGAAATATGGTTTGCCTAAAATTAAACCCGGCGGAAAAATCAGCTTATTCATCCCTCCATCTTTAGGTTACGGCAGTACGCCGGTGAGCAATCCATACGGCGCTGTAATTATTCCGGCCAATTCATACCTGCGTTTTGATGTGGAACTGGTGAATGTAGAATGAAATGAATGGCTCATTTAAAATCTATAAATTCAATTTATTTTTTCATCATTCACCCATCTCTATTCAGCCTTAACAATTCGCCATTTCTTAATTTATTTTGAGTAGCTTGCAGTATGGGTAATTACGAAGCCATATCGGTATTTGATATGTTTAAAATAGGCGTGGGGCCCAGCAGCAGCCATACCCTTGGGCCATGGCGTGCGGCACAGCGATTTATTAAAGCGCTGGAAGATAAACAGCTATTGCAATCGGTAATTTCCATTGAAGTGCTGCTCTATGGTTCATTGGCTAAAACCGGTATTGGGCATGGAACCGATGTGGCCGTAATCCTCGGCCTTTGTGGTGAAGACCCGGTAACCTTTGATGTAAATGCAATTGGAGAAAAAATTAGTTCTATAACTCAATCCCGTAAATTAATTTTAAACGGAAAGCATGAAATTGATTTTTCTCCGGCAGAAGATATTGAATTTTTGTACACCGAATCCTTACCTTATCACCCCAATGCATTGAGTTTTTTAGCAAAGTTCAGCAATGCCGATAGCTGGGCAGAAACTTACTATTCTGTTGGAGGTGGGTTTGTTCAAAAAGAAGGTGAAGAATCTACTTTGGCCGACCAGGCCGAATTGCCTTTTCCCATTGATACGGCAGAGGAACTTTTGCATTGGTGCCGTAAAACAGGCATGTCGGTTGCAGAAGTGGTTATGGAAAATGAAAATTCGTGGCGCAGCGAAGCTAAAACCCGTGAAGGCCTTTTGAAGATTTGGCAGGTAATGAAAGAAAGTATTTACCGGGGCTGCCATGCAGAAGGATACCTACCCGGCGGATTACAGGTTAAAAGAAGATCGGCCGATTTAAACAAAAAATTGATACAGGGTAAATCCTATTCCGGTTATGAAAGTTGGGTGCAAGCCATAAAAGATGGCGGGAGTAATTTTAACTATATTCTCGATTGGGTAAGTTGCTTTGCCCTTGCCGTAAATGAAGTGAATGCCAGTTTTGGCCGTGTGGTTACAGCGCCTACGAATGGCGCCGCAGGCGTAATTCCGGCCGTGTTGCAATATTATGTATGTTTTGCCGGCGGAGATACCGATGAAAAAGTGATTAATTTTTTATTAACGGCATCAGAAGTGGGAAGTATTTTTAAAAAAGGGGCTACCATATCGGCAGCAATGGGTGGTTGCCAGGCCGAAATTGGCGTGAGCAGCGCTATGGCCGCTGCTGCATTAACCGAATGCATGGGCGGAACTCAAAGGCAGGCCTTAATGGCTGCCGAAATTGCTATGGAACACCATCTTGGCCTCACCTGCGATCCCATCAAAGGCCTGGTACAAATTCCCTGTATTGAGCGCAATACCATGGGCGCTATTAAAGCCATTACGGCAAGCCAACTTGCCCTGCAAAGCACTCCTGATTTTGCTAAAGTGAGTTTGGATGGCGTGATTAAAACCATGTGGCAAACAGCTCTGGATATGAACCATAAATATAAAGAAACTGCCGATGGCGGCCTTGCCGTAAATATTCCTATCAGCCTTAGCGAGTGTTAATTTTTTTTCTAATTAACCATTAAACTTTCGGTTCATCTCTCTTTCATGTTCCCTGTTTTTTATGGTTTCTCTTTTGTCGTAATTTTTTTTGCCTTTGGCTAAACCAATTTCCATTTTTGCCAGGCCATTTTCGTTAATAAAAATACGCAAGGGTATAATGCTGTACCCTTTTTCTTTAATTTTTAATTCCAGTTTTCTTAACTCTCTTTTTGTAAGCAATAATTTTCTGTCCTGCATAGGGTCATGATTGGCATCGGTGCCATATTTGTAGGGAGCAATATGCAGGCTTTTTACAAATAGTTCGTTTTGATGAAAATAGCAATAGCTGTCGTTGAAGCTTACCTTACCGGTACGCAACGATTTTATTTCGGTGCCGGTAAGCACCATGCCCGCATTATAACGGTTTTCTATAAAATAATCGTGTAAGGCTTTGCGGTTGTTGAGTTCCAACGTTAGGTTTTTTGCAAATATACGGCAGATAAAAAAAGCTGCCTTAGCAGGGCAGCTTTAACTGATACGTATTTTTTATAGGTTAATGTTTAATGAGAATTTTTTGTGTTTCAATATTGCCATCGTTATTTACCTGGAGGTAATAAATACCATTGGCCAGTTCTGAAACAGGTAATTTAATTTGTTGTTGCGTGGTATTGCTCACTTTTTTCATGATTTGCCCCTGCTGGTTAAATAAATTAACCGAAGTTTTGGCATTTTCCAATTCGGTTTTAATGGTAATAAAATCAGTTGCCGGGTTAGGGCCAATCAGGATAATGGGTTTAATATCAAAATTGAGGATTTTAACCCCGCTATAAGTAAAGCGGTTGTCAATATCCACTTGTTTAATACGATAATAATTTTTGCCACGCTGCGGTTGATGATCAATATATTGGTAAACGGCTCCATTGCCATTAATGCTGCTGCTGTTGATAAAAGCTACCTGAGAATAAGTAATGCCGTTACTGCTTTTTTCCACCGCAAAGCCCAGGTTATGGGTTTCAGATAGTGTGCTCCATTTTAATATGGAAGTTTGATTGGTGCCTTTTATGGCGTTAAAGGTAAACCCGGTAACCGGCAGCGCTTCTACATTTCTTTTATTGGTGAGCATCCATTCATATACATTCAGTCCGTTTTCTTTAAAACTGAGGTTATAGGTTTGGCTCCAGGCATCATGCCCGTTAACCGGGAAAATTGTTTTTTTAGCCAACGGTGTTGGCGGATTAGGCGCTGCATTAATACCATCAACATAAGTATTGGTAGCAGCTACGCCTACGGTTCCATCGCCCAAATTATGTGTTGCCCATACGGCAAGGTCGGCATTGGCAATATGGTTAATTTTATCGGTAGTGGCCGACGATGCGCCGCAAACAGGTACAATGGCCGCTATCCTCGATGCATATTCCTGGCTATAGCCGGCATATTCCCACACACATCCGCCGCCCATGCTTAGGCCGGTAAGGTAGATGCGGTTTAAATCAACCTTGTAATGCGATACGGCGTAATTAATTACATCATTCATTTGTATATACGCCGCCCAGCCGGTAAACTGGGGAGCCAATACAATAAATTTAAAATTTTGGCCATTTACATTAAAGGATGTGGGGAACGTACCGTTATTGATTTGTTTTGGCGTACCATGTACCAATACTTTGCCCAAATCGCTGGTGCCATTACCACATTCACCAATACCATGTACAAAAATGATGAGGGGAAATTTTTCTTCGGGGTTATTCCAGTAACCTTGCGGAAGGTACTCGTAATAACCGTTGGAAAAGCCCGTCATGGAGCTGTAAATGGGCGTAAAACTTTGGGAAAAAGCGTTCAGGGTTATGATGATCATAAATATGAACGTACACACGCCTTTAAGTAGGTGTTTTCTCATGCTAACTGGATTTTAAAGATTTTTTTTAGAAAAATCGGATTTTAACTTCTATAAATACGCCGCAAAATTAATTTTAGTATCTGCTTAGCCGCTTTTTTAGATGCATACTTAGTGTAGGGATTACACAAAAATGCCGTAGTTATTTTACTACGGCTATAAATCAATGAAATAGAGATGTGGTTTAGCTTTTAAAGAGTAAAAGCAGGGTGGCAATCCTTTCTTTCAGGTCTTTGCGGTTTACTATAAAATCCAGGAAGCCATGTTCCAGTACAAATTCACTTCTTTGAAAGCCCTCCGGAAGATCTTTTTTAATGGTTTCTTTAATTACCCTTGGCCCGGCAAACCCTATAAGAGCCCCCGGTTCGGCGCAAATAATATCACCAAGCATGGCAAAAGAGGCTGTAGTGCCGCCAAAAGTGGGATCGGTACAAAGAGAAATATATGGAATTTTGGCATTGCTGAGCAGGGTGAGCCCCCCGGAGGTTTTGGCCAGTTGCATTAGGGAAAATGCGCTTTCCATCATTCGGGCTCCACCGCTTTTATTGATGATCATAAAAGGGATGCGGTGCTCAAAACAATACGAACAGGCCTGGGTAATTCTTTCACCCATAACACTGCCAATACTGCCCCCTATAAATTCAAAATCCATACAGGCCACTACAAGATCGTGCCCGTTC
>JAFDZZ010000113.1 GCA_018266715.1 Bacteroidota bacterium | reverse complement strand
TAATACCATGAAACATTCGGCCGCTACCAATGCAATTGTGCAGGTAAGCAAAATGGATGACATATTATCAGTAACAGTAGAAGATGATGGAAAAGGGTTTGATGCCTCAATTCTGGAAAAATCCAAAGGTATAGGTTGGGAAAATATTAAGAACCGGGTGGAGTTTTTAAAAGGAAAACTGGATGTAAATTCGCATAGTGGAAAAGGTACTTCAGTTCATATTGAATTTAATGCATAATGGCAACCAAAGTTTTTATTGTTGATGACCATTACATGGTAATTGAAGGAATTCGCTCATTACTGCAAAATGAAAAAAATATTGAATGGCTGGGACATGCCACTAATGCAGATTCCTGCATTTCTTTTTTGAAACAACAATTGCCGGATGTATTATTAATGGACATAAACCTGCCGGGTAAAAGCGGTATAGAACTTTGCAAGGAAGTAAATGAAAAATTTCCCTCTGTATTTATTCTGGGCCTCAGCACATTTAACCAGCAAAGTTTCATACAAAAAATGATGGATAACGGGGCTTCCGGTTATTTATTAAAAAATGCAACGCAGGAAGAATTAATGGAAGGAATAACTACAGTAGCCAAAGGGAAAACTTTTTTAAGTGATGAGGCATCACATAGCCTGCGAAAGGAAGACGCAAACAATATCGTTTTAACCCGGCGGGAAAAAGAAGTGCTTGAGCTTATTGCCAACGGAATGACCAATACAGAAATTGCACAAAAACTCTTTGTAGGTGTAACAACTGTGGATACTCACCGCAAGAACCTTTTGATAAAATTTAATGCGAAAAACACGGCAACTGTAATAAGAATGGCAACACAAATGCAACTGATTTGAGTGGATTGTTGTTTATTTTATTTCTTCAACCGGTTTTTTGCAAAATCTCTATTACAATTTAATCGTTCAATTTTTGAAAATTTCAGAACGATGCGCAAAACCCGCCGGGTATATGCTTTACTTAAACAAGCAAATGAAATTTCTTTACTGCTCTCTCTTGCCCGTTGATGATGATAGACAGTTTGTGTTCGCCTTCGTAAAACGTCCTTGTTGTAATCAATTTAAAACTTTGTTTACGCTTAATATCAATTTTTTCATTTGGCACTATGGTTCGTTCACTTATTTTAAAAACTTTTCTTGAGTGCTGCCCACCCTGCCGCAGGTAATATAATCCGTATTCAATCCTTATGTTTTCCTTTTTATTATTAGTGTTGTGTAGTGTAAAGGAAAATTCCAAACTATGCCCGGTTTTAACTTTAGGAGTAAGTATTCTAAAGTTAATCATTAGTATTTTTTTTGCCTCCTTAAAACCAAAATTGCTTAGTACTTGCGTATTGCCATTTTTCAACAGGGTTCGGCAGCCATGTTTAAGAATTTCATCTGTTTCTTTACTGTGCTTACTCCATTCTTTTACAATTGAAATTACAATACCCGGATGGTCTTTGGCAATATCGTTTAAATTGTTGGCTACGCTTCGCCTTACATATTCTGACGGGTCGTTTTTTAAATTTTCCAGTATGGGCAAAACGGGTAATGGGTCTTTTTTAAAACCGGGCAAGGCAATAGCCCAGGGCAGCCTTGGCCTTGAGCCTTCACTTGCCAGGCGCCTTACATGATGGCTCTTATGCAAACTCCATAGGTGCATTTGTTTCATCATTCTATTTCCAAACCTAATAATAAATGGCCTTACCGCATATTCGCAACTTGTAAATTGAGTAACGGTTTCTATCAATTCAACTGATTCTTCAAAATAATTGATCCCCTGTTTTTCAATAAAATCAGGTATAAACATATACTCAATTGTTTTCTCCTTAATACCACGTTCCTGCAACAATGAAATAATTTTTTTTACCTGCACGACAGACTTTCTATAGTCACTTGAAAGAAATACACTTAATACATAAGAGGCATGGCTCATTCGTTCTTTTAATTCTTTCGCTTGCCACTCTTTGTCGAAAATCAATTGAATGAACCTGTTTTTATTAAAAGAGGGGACAACTTCGTTTAGGATCAATGAAAAACCGTTAAACAGTTCTTTCGAATAAATATCTTTGAGTAAGGTACTCATTACTTTGTTATTAATTTTTATTGCTAAGCAGGTAAATGAACTGATTTTTTTGATCCGGCAGTGTTGCTACTATGAACTTATACTGCGCCTGCCCCGATGAATATCGTGGGTCGCACACTTGTACTTTCTGTTCATTATTCATCATTTATCCGCATAAAGAATAAAATGCAGAAACCGGTACCAGCTAATGCTTCTATGCCCTTCGCTATTTGCAATAATACGTTATGCATTTGCAAGTGAGGTCAACTACATTTGCCCTTTATACCTGGCATCATAATCCACCATCCATTCAATGCCGTATTTATCCCTGAACATGCCAAAATAAGAACCCCAGGGACTGTCGGCAATTGGCATTTCTATAGTTCCACCTACGGAAAGCCCGTTAAATAATTTATCCGCTTCTTCTTTGCTTTCTGCTCCGATGGAGATTTTACTCCGGGTTTCATTTTCATTGTGCTTGCCCATAAATTCCGGTGTGTCGCTTGCCATCAATATACTGGTTTTACCAATGGGCAAAGCGATATGTACAATTTTATTAGCTTCACTGTCCGGGATCGGAAATTCAGGATTCGCAGGCATGTCTTTGAAACGCACCACTGCTGCAAACGCACCACCAAATACGGATTGGTAAAATGTAAAGGCTTCTTCGGCATTGCCGTTGAAATGTATGTAAGGATTGATACTTGCCATAATTTTAATTTTTAATTGTTAATGGTTAATTGATAATTGTTAATTAATCTAAAGATGTTTAGTTACATTAGTTTAAGTTAGTTTTCAAGTTTATTTTTCTTTTGTTGCATCAAAGCCATATCGTATGGCTGCTTTAAGAGTATCCATTTTTATATCTTTCAATGTTTTGAATTTGATGCAATAGCCGGTAATGCTTGCTTTGCCCAATTTTTCAGCATAGGTTTTGCTTAAGTGGGTTTTATCTTCTAACCCCATGACATATACAGATATCCCGGTTGTATTTGCACTCAAGCCAATTTGATAAAACTCACGGCTTGTGCCGTCTTTATACTTCATAGTTTGAGTACCATATCCAATATTCGGGTTGGAAACCACTTTCCCGTTTTCATCTTTGCCATCGAGAAACCAGAGTTTACATTTCGGTTTTACCTTGAGGACGAGTTTGTGCAATGCTTGCAATTCTGAACATTTTGGTTCGGGCTGGCTATTGATATATTCTTTGATTTGTACCTGGGTATTCATATACATTTTATTTTTTAGATAAAGAAGCCAACAGGTTTTCAAGGTTAACCAATGCCATTTTCATTCCCTGTGTAAAGCCATCCAATAATTTTTCTAATCGTTCAAACGACTCATTATAAATGGCAATATAAACTTTGGTTTTCCCATCCTGCTCGCTGAAATTATGATCCCAATCTGAGCCCACAGGTTCAGGATTTCCATCTTTATCGGCAAATGCATTGTGCATTTTAAAATTTGTTTTTGGGGTAATGGAAGTATATTCCTGGATTGCCCAACGTTCTTGCCCATCCGGGCTTATCATGGCATAAAATCTTTTGCCGCCCACTTTAAAATCCTGGTATTTTGTTTTGGCAACCATGGGTGCCGGCGCTATCCATTGGTCTATGAGTTCTGCTTTGGTAAATGCATCCCACACCAATGATTGTGCTGCTTCAAATTCCCGTGTGATGTAAACCATTTTAGCGGCCTTGTCAACCGTAAAGTCAAATAATAAGTTATTAGTCATTTTTTTTGTTTTTTAATTGCCCGCCTGCCGGCAGGCAGGGTTGATAATAATTTGTCTAATTGTGTAAATCGGGTTTCCCAAAGTTTACGGTATTGTTCCAGCCATTTATCAATCTCTTTCATTTTTTCAATTTCAAGTGAATAATAAATTTCCCTGCCCTGGTATTCCTGCTTTACCATTTCACATTCTGTGAGGATGCGCAAATGTTTGGACACTGCCTGCCGGGTGCTGTTGAAATTTTCGGCAATGGCATTGGGTGTCATTGCCTGTAAGGCTATTAAGGCAATAATTGCCCGCCTTGTGGGGTCTGCGATGGCTTGAAAAATGTCTCGTCTCATTGTCCAATGGTTTTGTTTAAGCAACTAATCAGTTGCAAATATATGCAACTATTTGGTTTCGCAAAATATTTTTTCAGCTTTAATAATAAGTAAACCGGGAGTTTCCTGTAATGCCGGTAATAATGACCGGTATGAATATTTGTCTTAAAGAAATTATTATAGCCGTTAAACAGTTATATATTTGTAACATTAGGGCTTTGAATCATTGTTGATCAGATTTTTTAGAATCAATCATTTACCTTCTTTGGCTGTATAGAGCATTTAAAAATTTACTGGGTATGAAAAAGTCATTACTGCTTAGTTTTTTTATTTTATTCTTTTTGTACACCATGGGTCAGCTAAGGTCAACTGCCGTGGCCGGTGAAAACAAGCCGGAGGTTATTAATAAAATGGTGGTTACGGATAGTTCAAAAACGATCAACAACCAGGTTATGATTAAAGGAAAGCCGGTTCCCTATACTGCCAATTTTGGAACTTTACCGGTTTGGGATGAAGATGGAAAAGCGATTGCAGGCGTTTTCTATACCTATTATGAGAGAACGGATGTGAAGGACAAAACAACCCGGCCATTGGTAATTTCATTTAATGGTGGACCCGGTACGCCATCCGTGTGGATGGAAATTGGCTATACAGGCCCACGAATTTTAAATATTGATGATGAAGGTTACCCGGTACAACCTTATGGCTTGAGGGATAATCCTTATTCGATAATTGATGTTGCCGATATTGTTTATGTTGACCCTGTGAATACCGGCTTTTCAAGACCGATAAGCAAGGACATTCCGGGTACCAAATTTTTTGGTGTGAATGCGGATATCAAATACCTGGCCGAATGGATAAACACATTTGTAACGAGAAAAAACCGCTGGGCTTCTCCCAAATTTTTGATTGGCGAAAGTTATGGTACAACAAGAGTTTCGGGATTGGCCTTAGAATTACAAAATGCACAATGGATGTACCTGAATGGAGTGATCCTGGTTTCTCCAACAGAATTAGGTATTAAAAGAGATGGCCCTGTTGGTGAAGCCTTGTTACTGCCTTATTATGCGGCAACAGCATGGTATCATAAAAAATTACCCGCCGCCTTACAGCAGAAAGATCTTACGGCAATGCTTACGGAGGTTGAAGATTTTACCATAAACCAGTTGATTCCGGCAATGGCAAAAGGAGGGGCATTACCAACGGACCAGAGAAAAGAAATTGCAATAAAAATGGCGGGTTATTCAGGATTATCTGAAACCACTATCCTTCAGCATAATTTAGAAATACCGGTTAATTTTTACTGGAAAGAATTATTAAGAGACCAGGGATATACCATTGGCAGGCTGGATTCCAGGTATAAAGGGATAGACCGAAAAGATGCCGGGGATGGCCCGGACTATAATGCTGAACTCACTTCATGGCTTCATTCCTTTACGCCTGCTATTAATATTTACTTAAGAGAAGAGCTGGGGTATAAAACCCAATTAAAATACAACATGTTTGGATCAGTGTATCCATGGGATAATAAAAACGACAGGACGGGGGAGAACCTCCGCCAGGCGATGGCAGAAAACCCTTATTTACATTTGATGGTGCAATCCGGTTATTATGATGGAGCCTGTGATTATTTCAGCGCAAAGTATAATATGTGGCAAATGGACCCCGGCGGAAAATTAAAAGACCGCATGTCGTGGTATGGCTTCCGTAGCGGGCACATGATGTATTTGCGGAGAGAAGACCTGTCGGCCGCCAATGAACAGTTAAGGGATTTTATTAAAAGTGCTATTCCAAAACCGGGAACACCTGCCAAATATTAAGGGCAAGTTTTTTTTTGAAAATACTTTTTTAAGAATAAATTTTAAAGGGTAATCATACCCTTTTTGCTTTTAATGCGGAACCATGCAAAAGATAATGGAGGATGAGGTTCCCCAAAAATAAATGCTGAATTAATAGCCTGCTTTAGCTCCTCCAATATTTTCTATGGGGTGCCAGGTGGTTTTAATTTCCTGTGCATCGTTAATTAAATAAGGATTTTGTGCACTTTCATCCATCCAGTTATAATTGTTCCACAGCAAAACCCTTTTTAAATTAAGCGTAGCTTTTTGTTGAATTTTAAGAATAGATTCTTGATCATTTTCGCAATATACCAGGGCATTTACATCCATATGATCGCTAAACCAACTCAGTAATTCACCGGGTTTTCCAGTGAGGATATTTACCACGCCACCGGGCACATCGCTTGTAGCCAGCACTTCGGCAAAAGTTACAGAACATAAGGGTTTACCTGCTGAGGCTAGTACTACACAGGTATTACCGCCTGCAATGATTGGAGCAATTACACTTACCAGCCCAATGAGTGAATTGTTTTGCGGGGCAATGATACTTACCACACCGGTAGGTTCGGGGGCGCTAAAATTAAAATGCGGAGAGGCAACAGGGTTTACCGTACTGAAGAGTTGCTGAAATTTATCGCACCAGCCGGCATAATAAATAAGCCGCTCAATGGAACGGGAAACTTCTTTTTCGGCCTGTTCCATTGTGCTGTCCTGCCGGTAGAGTTCTTCAATAAACTGGGCTTTTCTGCCTTCCAGCATTTCGGCAATTCGGTAAAGCACCTGGCCACGGTTAAATGCTGCACGGCTTCCCCAGTCTCCAAAGGCTGTACGGGCCGCAATAACGGCATCTCTAAAATCTTTACGGGAGCTTAAGCATACATTGGCCAGTTTATCGCCTTTTTTATTTTCGGCAATATAATACCTGCCCGATTCGGTACGGGGAAATTTTCCACCAATATAAATTTTATAGGTTTTCAAAACTTCCAGGCGTTTGTTTTCCATCTCAGTTCATTTAATTTCTTTTAAAGAAGTATAATTTCTCTTTTGTTTATTTATCCGCTAAACAATTTTTACATAAGCATTCAATCCATGCAGTCCTCCTTCTCTTCCATACCCGCTTTCTTTATACCCGCCAAAGGGCGAAGTGGGATCAAATTTATTGAAGGTATTGGCCCATACTACCCCAGCTCTTAATTTAGTGGTGAGGTTGAAAATTTTTGAACCTTTATCGGTCCATACCCCGGCGCTTAAGCCATAAGGTGTGTTATTGGCTTTTTCAATCACTTCATCATCGGTGCGAAAACTTTGAATGGCCAGCACAGGCCCAAAAATTTCTTCCTGTGCAATACGGTTGCTTTGGGCCACATTAGTAAAAATGGTAGGCCTGCACCAAAAGCCTTTTGCCGGAAGTACGGCGCTGCTTTGGTGCATATCGGCTCCTTCTTTTTGACCTATTTTAAGATAGTTGTTGATAATGCCTAATTGTTCTTTAGAATTAATGGCTCCTATATCGGTATTTTTATCCAACGGATCTCCAACTATTAATGTTTCAATACGATCTTTTAATTTTTGTACCACAGTTTTAAATACCGACTCCTGCACATAGAGGCGGCTGCCTGCACAACATACATGGCCCTGGTTAAAAAAGATACCGTTGATCACCCCTTCTACGGCCTGGTTTATGGGTGCATCGTCAAAAATAATATTGGCGGCTTTACCACCCAGTTCCAGCGTGGCTTTTTTGGGTGTGCCTGCAATGGCATTTTGAATGATTTTTCCCACATTGGTAGAGCCTGTAAATGCAATTTTATCTACACCTGGATGATTCACCAAGGCTGCGCCGGTAACTCCTGCACCGGTAATGATATTCACTACTCCCGGGGGTAAATCGGCTTCCTGGATAATTTCGGCCAGTTTTAAAGCCGTAAGCGGTGTGCTTTCGGCGGGCTTTAGCACAACGGTATTTCCTGTAGCAAGCGCCGGAGCAATTTTCCAGGCAGCCATGAGTAAAGGAAAGTTCCAGGGTATAATTTGCCCCGCAACACCCAGGGGCTGGGTCTTTCGGTTAGGAAAAGCATATTCTAATTTATCGGCCCAGCCGGCATAAT
>JAFDZZ010000112.1:14700-25359 GCA_018266715.1 Bacteroidota bacterium | reverse complement strand
CCGGAAACGCTGATACGGGAATTAGAAATACTCCCTATTAGAATGCCCCCAATAATGCCCGAAATGATACCGGAAAACAAGGGTGCACCAGAGGCCATAGCAATGCCCAGGCATAAAGGAAGCGCAATTAAAAACACCACCAATCCGGAAGAAAAATCAAACCGCAATGTGGCAAAAAGTTTATTTTTTGTCATATACATTTTAATAAAGTAAATAAATAGTGACGGACACCTGCAGGATAGATACGGGCAGGCAGGGATGAACGATTGTTCATCACGTTACAACACAGCTATAAAAAACTGTGGACTTAAGCGATATTACGTTCGGGAGGCGGGAGAAAGATTTCGAGACTGGAATTAATATGCTTTTGCAAAATCTCAGCGGTAATATTCTCATCCAGAAGACTAAAAAACGCCCAATCATTAAAGCAGGAATTTAACTCACTATTTTTTTCGATACCGCTTTTATGCTTTTCCTCTTTTTCCTCGGTAAAGTTAAAAACGCTGGATATATCCACATCTTTGCATACATTACTCACAATAGAAGGTAAAGTAACAAATGACATGAAGATCAGCAATAAGGCAAAAGCATTAACTTTCATTGCTGCAAAAATAATGGGTTGACTGTAAAAAAGAAACTTTGGTTAGCTTTTTTTCATTTCATTAAGAATTAAATTATCATCCACCTGTTCAACACAGTAATAGAGTTACAACTGTTCTTTAGGCCAATCCCCGATCTTCATTAAGAGAAAACCGGGCTATTATGAGGGAGTATAAGGTTGAAAGATACCCTTTAACCGGTATCCATAACAGCGGGTACATTGGACAAATTCATAGTATAACACTTTTTAAGTACTTTTAAAAATGCTCAGCACTCTTTTCCCTCCTTCAGTTATTTTGATACGTTGCGTTTTTCTGATGTTTATTCAAGGCCTGCTATTTTCACCCGTATTTGCACAACCGGAAAATTCAAAACTTACCATAGCTCACCTAACCGGCAACTTTTATATTTACACTACCTATAATACTTATGAGGAAAATAAAATTCCCGCAACCGGGATGTATCTTGTAGCTAAGGATGCTGTGGTATTATTTGACACACCCTGGGATACTACACAGTTTCAACCCCTATTAGACAGTATTCAAAAAAAACATCAACTACCGGTAACCTTATGTATTGCCACACATTGGCACAGTGATAAAACAGCCGGGCTGGAATATTACAAACAAAAAGGCATTAAAACCTATACTACCAAACTAACCGATGAATTAAGCAGAAAGAACGATAAAAAAAGAGCAGCGTTTTTAATGACAAAAGATACGGTTTTCAATATAGGAAATTACTCTTTTGAAACCTATTACCCAGGCCCGGGGCATACTGCTGACAATATTATTATTTGGTTTAAAAAAGAAAAAATTCTTTACGGAGGTTGTTTAATTAAAGGCTCTGAAGCAGAAAACCTGGGTTTTTTAGGTGATGCCAATACGGCTGCTTATGAAACTACATTAAAAAAAGTACAGCGTAAATGCAAAAAACCAAAATTCATTATTGTATCACATAGTGATTGGCATAATATCAACTCTTTAAAACATTCTATCAAATTGGCAAAAAAGCTAAAATAACCCGCCTAAATTAACCCTTTAACCCAAGCTGCAAAACCTTTTATAAAAATCAAAAAACTTGGTGTACTACCTCATTGATTGGCCTGGAACCGCTTTTGCCTTTTCAATATATTTGCTCTTTGGCTATTGTACAAATGGCTATCTTAGCTAAAACAAACCCCTCTAAAACAATGTCCGAAAACTGTAAAAACTGTAACGAAATCATAACCGGAAATTTTTGCAGCCAATGTGGCCAAAAAAAATACAAACGTATAGACAAATCCTATATTTGGGAAGAGCTGCAATATACCATCCTGCATACCAACAAAGGGTTTTTGTATTCCCTAAAAAACATCCTCAAAAACCCCGGTAAAACGGCACGGGAGTTTATTGATGGTAAAAGGGTAAGGCATTACAAACCCATTTTAATGACCTTTGTGTTAAGCGGTATTGCCACTTTTTTAACCTATAAAGTTTTGGGGTTTGCAGAAATAATGAGTGCATTTTACAGGGAAAAAAATATAGGCGCCAAGGCTACTGCTGATATCATGAGCTTTTTTTCCAGTTATAGCACGCTAATTATGCTTATGCTTATCCCCTTTTTTGCATTAACCACTAAAATTGCATTTAAAAAATGGGGACATAATTATTATGAGCACATTGTAATGAATGCTTATATTTTATCGTATTACACAATAATCAGCATTATTATTGTTTACCCCATAATGTTTATTTTCAAGCATAGTTCTCCTGCCACAATGATGGCCATTACATTTTATTCACTTTTTTTAATACCGTTAATTTTAGTTTGGTTTTTTAAGGTGTTTTATAAGGAAAAGCCAGTAAAGGCCGTTATTTTAAAAGTTTTGGCGGTACTTGGGTTGGTAATATTGGGTTATATTATATTGTTACTTATTGTTGTTATTCTATTTATGCTTGTAACCATGCAAAAAGCGCCAGAAACCCTACAGTATATTCCAAAGACAAAATAAAGTTTCTTTTAATAACCTGTCTGTAAAATTATTTAACTTTTGCACGGTTGAGTAAAAAAGCAAATTATAGCGTTAAGAATTTACAGCAAGCCTAAGTAATAAATAGAAATTTCATAAGAGGCTTTAAATTAAAAATCTCAACAGGAGTATATTTAAGAAATTTTTGTTATAGCTTTATTGTCCGGCTTCCCCTACCGGTTCTCTCCATCGGGTTAGTAACCTAAAAAAATGTTTTATGAACAGGTTCCGTAAGTTCTTAATAACACTCCTGGTTTCTTTAAGTTTGGGGCAGGCGGCGTTTAGCCAGCAATTAACCTATGTAGGCATACCCAGCGAAAAATTCAATTTCTTTGTTTCCAGCCAGCGTAATTCCAACTGGTGCTGGGCCGCATCGCTTCAAATGATTTTTAATTACTACAATGTAAATATTACCCAGGAGCAAATTGTGCAACGCAGCTATGGCACCGATCCAAATGGTGAATTACCCAACTGGACGGGTAATTTTGAAGTGATTACTTCAAACCTTAACAACTGGAATGTAGACAACAATGGAAGGCAATATGCCGTATCGGCAATGGTAAATATGGGTGCGCCTACGCCGGCCTACCTCATACAGGAACTGGAAGCGCAACACCCGGTATTAATCGGGTACAAGTCGGGGCCAAATTCAGGCCATGCCGTTGTGATTACCGCCTGCAGTTATATACCAACCGAATACGGGCCCTATATACAATCTATTGTAGTAAGGGATCCCTGGCCAAGCGAAGAAAACAAAATTACCAACGGAAGAGTGGAATACCCCGGTGTAAACCTGGCCGGCGTTATACAAGCGCATTGGTATATACGAATACAATAGATTGTGATTTTATAAAATTGTCTTCCAGCTTTATTGATTCCAAGTCAACAAAATAATAATGAACAAACCTGCATTAAAATGGAAAGATATTGATACCTACCATGCCCAATATCCACTTAAATTTCAAAAGCTTTTACAACAGCTCCGAAAAGTTATTAAGCAGGCGGCGCCGGGAGCTACAGAAACCATTAGCTATGGGATGCCGGCATTTAAAAAAAACAAAACCCTTGTTTACTATGCGGTATGCAAAGACCATATCGGTTTTTATCCCACTCCCAAACCCATTATCGTTTTTAAAAAAGAATTAGAAAACTTTAAAACTTCAAAAGGCGCCGTGCAATTTCCACTAAACAAACCCTTGCCCTTATCATTGATTAAAAAAATAGTACAATACCGGGTTGAAGAAGACGCAGTTTTTAACCAACCCAAATCAACTAAAAAATCAAATACCTTAAATTCAGCCATTTTAAAGTACAACCTTAACCAGGGCAACGACAAAAATCTCTGTAATTTATTAGCCAGGGAAATTACCCGGGCCCTGCCGGATGCAGAAAATGAAATATGGCATGGCCATCCCGTTTGGTTTTTAGATGGAAATCCAATTGCCGGTTACAGTAAACAAAAAGCCGGATGGCGCCTTATGTTTTGGAGCGGTGCAGATTTTAGTGAAGAAAAATTAAATGTACGAGGGTCAAAATTTAAAGACGCTTCAGTATTTTACAGCTCTATAAATGAAATTCAAAAACCCGACCTGGATCGTTGGCTTAAAAAGGCTCGGAATATACAATGGGATTATAAGAATATCGTAAAAAGAAAAGGAAAATTAATTCGCCTGAAATAAATTAATATAAAATTTTTACAATGTGCGCCGCATTAAACCATGATGAACGAATTGCCAAAATGATATTTGGATCGGTTTACCCTTTTTATGTTTCCAAAGTAGAAAGTAAAGGAAGAACAAAGCAGGAGTTGCACCAGGTAATAAAATGGCTAACCGGCTTTAACGAAAAAAAATTACTGGCCCTAATTGAGCAAAGGGTAACGATTGAAACATTTTTTAAAGAAGCTAAACTGAACCCCAATGCAAAATTAATTACGGGCGTTATTTGCGGCTACCGGATAGAAGAAATTGCAAATCCGTTAACTAAAAAGGCAAGGTATTTAGATAAGCTTGTAGATGAATTGGCAAAAGGAAGGAAGATGGAAAAAATATTGCGTAGTTAACGCTTTTACACCGGGATGCAATCCGCCATTACAGTAAAAATCATGTGGGTATGGCGGTAACCAAAGAAGCATTACCATTATTGGCCGACACCGAAAAAAGGAAAAGCATTTGTGATCTTTTGTTTACCTTAATCCAAAGTTTTGCATATTGCATAAATTTGATTTTCAAAAAATTAATGGATCAATACCTGGCCATATGCTGAAAGCCCTAAAAAGAGAGGTGAATCTAAAGTTTAAGTTTTTAAACCGCTGTTTTAAAAATGAAGAATTTAAGTTGCTGGATGTGGGCGCCGGCAATAATTCTGCCACTCGTACAAAATCCTTATTTCCCCATTGCAAATACTATGGTCTTGATATTAGTAAAAGTTATTCCAATAGCGAAGAAGATTTTAATGCTATGGAAAAATTTTATGAACTTGACCTTACCCAATTGGATTATTCATCCATACCCGACATTTTTTTTGATGCCATAATGATGGCGCATGTAATTGAACATTTGCATAATGGCGATGAGGTTTTACCTTTATTGGTACAAAAATTAAAACCAGGTGGATATTTTTATATAGAATATCCTGGCAAAAAAAGCATGTCATTGCCATCAATGTATGGAACGCTCAATTTTAAAGACGACCCTACCCATGTGAGGCTATATTCCATTAACGAACTAAAAAAAGTTTTTGAAAAAAATGGTTGTACGGTTTTCCAATCGGGTACAAGAAGAAATGTTTATTATATTTTAGCCATGCCGTTACGTATTTTGGTATCCTTATTTAAAAAAGGAAAACTTACCGGCAACATTTTTTGGGATATTTTGGGCTTTGCTGAGTATTTAAAAGTAAAAAGAAACTAAAAGATAAATTGTGGTATGAAAAAAGGAAGGTTAGAAGCATTTAGCGATGGCGTACTGGCCATTATCATTACCATAATGGTTTTGAGTATGAAAGTGCCTAAGGGCGCCGGGTTTGCCGACTTAAAAGAAGTATTGCCGGCTTTTATATCCTACTCACTCAGTTTTACTTTTGTAGGTATTTATTGGAACAACCATCATCATTTTTTTCAAGCCCTGGAAAAAGTAAACGGTAAAATACTTTGGGCCAATTTAATCCTGCTTTTTTTTCTTTCTCTTTTACCTTTTACAACCGAATGGATGGGCGCCAATTTATTACAAAAAACCCCGATCATTCTTTACGGCATTAACCATTTATGCTGTGCCATTGCCTATACCATTATGGAAAAAATTGCCATCACCCAGGCCGGCAAAGACTCTACCCTTGCAAAGGCATTGGAAAACAAAATGAAAGAGTACGCTTCAGCCGCCCTATTTATACTGGCCATTTTTTTGGCATTCTATATCCCACAGCTCAGTTTAGTTTGCTATAGCATTGTTGCCTTTATATGGCTTATACCCGATAAACGAATTGAAATCCAACTCAATAAGAATTCCGGATGAACCAATCGCAGCAGCATAACATCTGCTTACTTTTTTGAAAAATTAAATCTATTTTAAAATTGTATCTTTGAATACAAAGAGTGCAGCAAGTATGATGAAAATTTTTTCATCATAAATCTAAAAAAATGAAAGCTCTACTTTTATTTTTGGCCATCATAATTTTCTTTAATAACTGTAAAAAATCTGAAAGCAATAACTCCGATTGCCAAATAAACAACTACGGCATTTTAAAAGTGAATTTTGCAGATGCTACCGTATATCATTCCGTTTTATTTTCTGTTGGATTTGATGTCTATTACAAAGAATTGCCTCTTGGCCTTACATCGGATACGCTTCATGTACAACCGGGTACACATACGGTAGGTTTTTATAGTTATACAACCCCGGGAGGCCCGGCAGTAAATTCAGAATTGAGTACTTTAAATATTATTGTTTGCCAGGAAACAATAAAATCGGTTTCATTTTAATTTTTTTGGAGCTACCGATCTCTAATAATCTTTGCAGAGCAAACAAATGTTCATTTTTACCTTTCCTTTTGTACTTTTGCCGTTATTTCACTTCCGGTAAAACCATTTAAATTCACTAAGCAGGGTTTGCCAAACTTCAAAAAAACTTTTTGCGAACGATCTTGTTTCGCAATGAATGAATGACAACAATGACAAGCAATAACTTACACAATTCATCCATCCCTATTTCCATATCGTTAAACCCCTCTTTAGAAAGCGAAAATCCATCTCCTAAAAAATCATTCAACAAAAAAAGGTTACTGTTCATTTCTCTCTCGGCTGTTGGCATTGCCATTGGCGTAAGTATTATTGCAAAACTGTTGGTTCATCTCATTGATTTAATCACCAATATTTCTTTTTACGGAAATTTTTCTTTTGCAGCAGGTAGCCCCGCCAATAATCAATTAGGCTTATGGGTAATTGCCATACCGGTAATTGGGGGTTTAATAATTGGATTGATGGCTTTTTACGGATCCAAAGCTATTCGTGGCCACGGCATACCCGAAGCCATGGAACAAATATTAACCAACAAGAGTAAAATTAAACCCACCATAACTTATTTAAAACCTGTTTCTGCCGCCATCTCAATTGGTACCGGAGGGCCTTTTGGTGCCGAAGGGCCCATTATTGCATCGGGTGGCGCTTTGGGTTCTACCATTGGGCAACTCCTTAAAATTTCCAACAACGAGCGTAAAATTTTATTGGCTGCCGGCGCTACGGCCGGCATGTCGGCCATTTTTGGAAGCCCCATTGCCGGAATATTTTTGGCCATTGAATTATTGTTGTTTGAATTTTCGCCCCGCTCTATAATACCGGTTTCACTGGCTTGTATTACCGGCGCTGCCGGTCATCATTTTTTATTTGAACCGGGTGTTGTTTTTCCCATTGCCGAAACGCTTCAACCCGCCTCAAATAATGCTATTGCCTGGTACAGCGCTTTAGGTATTATTGTGGGTTTACTTTCGGTGCTGGTTACTAAAATTGTTTATTTTATTGAAGATGGTTTTGAAAAACTACCGGTACACTGGGCCTGGTGGCCTATGATTGGCGGCATTGCCGTAGGTATTGTGGGTTATTTTTCACCTAAAACCTTAGGCGTTGGGTATAACAATATTACCGATATTCTTTCCGGCTCCCTTTCCATGCAACTTTTACTTTCGCTGTGTATCTTAAAATTTATTTCCTGGTCTATTTCGTTAGGCAGCGGCACATCCGGCGGAACTTTAGCCCCACTACTTACTATTGGCGGTGCAGCAGGGGCCATTTTTGGACATTTGATTAATCATTATTTTCCACAATCGGGCATCTCAATTTCTTTGGCAGCGCTTGTAGGAATGGCTGCGATGTTTGCCGGCGCTTCAAGGGCGTTTATAACTTCCATTGTTTTTGCCCTGGAAACCACCGGTCAATCCAATGCTTTATTGCCGTTATTAGCCAGTTGCACCGGCGCCTATTTTCTATCGTATTTTATTATGGACAATACTATAATGACGGAAAAAATTGCCCGCCGTGGAATTAATACGCCCAACTCTTTTGAGCCGGATATTTTAGAAAAACTTTCGGTTGAACAAATACTAACCGACAACGGCATCATCATCAGCGAAGAAAATACCATTAAAGAAGTAAGAGAATGGCTGGATGCCGAGCCGGATTATAAACTCAACTACTTTATTATTTCCAGCAACGAGGGTGAATACCGGGGAATACTCAGCGCTTCCAATTTATACAGCCATATTCATCCCGAAACCAATCTTGTTGGCGGCCTCATAAAACGAAATAAAATTCACATCAGCCTTAACGATTCTCTTAAAAACGCCGTAGAAACTATGGCCAAAGAAAATATTGATGTATTGCCGGTAGTATCTAATGAAAATGCAACGGTAATCGGTATTTTATCCTATAAAGATATTATTGCCACCTATAAATACAGCCTTGAAGAGCATGAGAAAAAAAATCCAGCTATTTCACTAAAGCGCAAAGGATTGAAAATTATGTTAAGAGGAAAGCAAATGGTTTCGGCATTTAACCGCATTACTAAATAATTATTTTCCCTGCAACGGTTTCTACTGTTACTCACTGCAATTACTCATTTTGCACATTCCGGTCCTTATGTTTTGGGGATGAAAACCGGTGTATTCAGTAAATTTCAAATAACTACTTTTTATTATAGCAGCAAACAATTGAATCAAAAACCGGAAAAATAAAGTACATTAGAAAATTCAGAACCCCTTAACAGGAAAAGCATGATTGAATTTTTTAGGCATTTTATGTCGGAGATAGAGTTACCCTTGAAAAACCCGGTGTTGATTTTTTCATTGATCCTCTTTATTATTCTATTATCTCCACTGTTATTGAAACGAATCAATATTCCCGGCATTATTGGATTAATTATAGCCGGTGTGGTTATTGGTCCGCATGGGCTGAATATTTTGGCCAAAAATTCTGCAGTAGATCTTTTTTCCACTATTGGCCTGCTCTACATCATGTTTATTGCGGGCCTGGAGTTGGATTTAAATGAATTTAAATCCCATCGTAACAAAAGTATATTATTCGGTTTCTTCACTTTTATCATCCCGCTTGGCATCGGATTCCCGGTGTGTTTTTATTTATTGAATTACAATTTCAACACCAGTTTTCTTACCGCAAGTATGTTTGCCACGCATACCCTTGTTGCCTACCCGATTGTAAGCAAATTTGGTGTTTCTAAAAACCAGGCCGTTGCCATTACCGTTGGCGGCACCATACTTACCGATACCGCCGTACTGATTATCCTGGCCGTAATTATGGGCAACCACCAGGGAAGTTTAACGCAGGAGTTTTGGATTAAGCTGGGCATATCTTTAGCCATCTTTTCGGCCATTATGTTTTTAATCATCCCAAGAATTGCCAAATGGTTTTTCCGGAAACTGGAAAGCGAAAAACATTCGCACTATATTTTTGTACTTTCTGTAGTGTTTTTTGCCGCTTTTTTGGCCGAGGTTGCAGGAGTGGAACCCATAATTGGCGCCTTTGTGGCCGGGCTTGCGTTAAACAAATTAATCCCCCATTCGTCTGCATTAATGAACCGCATTGAATTTATCGGCAACTCCTTGTTCATCCCGTTTTTTTTAATTAGTGTGGGCATGCTGGTTGATGTGAGTGTACTTTTAAAAGGGCCCATGGCTATAATTATTGCCCTTACTTTATCGGTGGTGGCCATATTGGGGAAATGGTTGGCCGCATTTTTAACAAGAGTGGTATTTAAATATACCAAAGCACAGGGACAGTTGATTTTTGGGTTGAGTGGGGCGCATGCTGCTGCAACCCTTGCCGTAATTTTAGTGGGATTTAATGCCGGTATTTTAGATGAAAATATTTTAAACGGAACCATCATTTTAATTTTAATTACCTGCATCGTGGCTTCCTTTGCCACCGAAAAGGCGGCAAAACAAATTGTACTTGAAACGGAGGATGATTCCGAAAGTCTTTTAAAATCCAGCGGAGCCGAATCGGAGCACCTGCTCCTGCCCATTTCCAATATTTCCAATATTGAAAAATTATTGGAGTTTGCCATTTTAATAAAAGATAAAAAGTCGGCCAACCCGGTTTCATTGCTTTCGGTGGTTTCCAATAACGAAGAAGCCGAAATAAACCTGCTCAAAACCCGCAACAAACTGGAAGAATTTGTTAAGCAGGCCTCTGCTTCCGAAACCAAAGTGAACATCATCACTACGCTGGATCATAATGCCGCAAGCGGTATTACCCGTATTTCAAGGGAAATAATGGCCGATATCATCATCTTAGGCTGGCCACAACGTACCGGTTTTTTTGATAAATTATTAATTGGGGAAAAAATTGACAGCATCCTGGAAAACACCAATAAAACCATCTTTATTACACACCTGGTGAAACCCCTCGTACTGCATAAACGAATTGTAATTGCAGCCCCTCCGCTTACCGAACACGAAAATGGCTTTGCACTATGGCTCACTAAATTTTCCAAACTGGCACAGGAGCTCAGCATCCCGGTATTGATATTTTGTAATGAAGC
>JAFDZZ010000112.1:3215-14582 GCA_018266715.1 Bacteroidota bacterium | reverse complement strand
TCTGCAAGAAAAGGCGCTACTTCGTATATGGGTGTACTGGATAATATTCCTTCTAAACTTAAAAAGTATTTTAACAACAATAGCAGGTTTGTAATTTACCCCCAGGAGTTTGAAGAAAATTTTAATGCCGAACCCTATAATGAATTTTCTTCAGAGCCCCTTAACAAAGGGATTGAAGCGGTTCAAAGAATAGGCAAAGGATTAGGTTCTTTTTTGAGAAAAAAAGAATAGCGGCCTTTGGATTGATTTTTATTCGGCAGGTACAAATTTCATAGAAATGGAATTTACACAATGCCGGGTATTTTTTGCCGTAAACCCTTCTCCCAAAAATACATGGCCTAAATGTGCCCCACAGTTGGCGCATACAATTTCGGTACGCTGGCCATCAGCATCAGGAATGCGTTTTACCGCTCCGGCAATTTCATCATCAAAGCTGGGCCATCCGCAATGGCTTTCAAATTTGCTGTCGGAATTATACAAAGGCGCATCACACCTGCGGCAGATATAAGTGCCCTTTTGTTTGTTATGCAGCAATTCGCCGGTACCGGGATATTCGGTGCCTTTGTGCACAATTACATTTTCTTCTTTTGCCGTAAGTTTATTCCACTCCGTGCTGCTTTTTTTAATATTGATTGTGGTCATTTTTTGATTGGATTGTGTTGAAATTACAGATTTTTTTTGAGCGCATGCCGATAGTGATATTATGATGCAGGCAACGATAAACGAATGCGATTTCATTTTTATGTTTCCTACAATTTACGGTAAATTATTGGGCAAGGTTTTATTCAAAAGGTTTTTAACAGCAGTTTACAAATTCTATCTTTGCCCTATCAATATGTATAGCAATTTTAATGGCAAAGCAGAAATCCTCTCAGGGTTAAGAGACGGGCTATTAGTACCCTTTGCCCTGGGTACCGCATTGGCATCAGCCGGTATGCAACCGGTTATCATATTTCAATGGGTAATACTGGCCGGTATCACCGGCGGCCTCTTAATGGGTATTGCAGGGTATAATGCTGCAAAGTCAACCTATAACCCCGAAAACGAAATAAAAAAAATTCAAAAAATCTATGAAAGCATTGGGCTGGATAAAAGTTATCAGCAACAAGCCTTAACAGACATCCGAAATGAATATGCATCACTTCCTCTTAATGAAGAATATAAAACTTCCCCATCAAAAAATGCTGCATACAATTTTATAGCTTACCTGGCCGGAAGCGTAATCACATCACTGCCTTATTTTTTTTTAACGGCTACAAAACCTGCATTAAGCATTTCTATGTTCCTTACCGGATTTTTTTTACTACTGTGCGGTTATTGGGGCAACGGGCAAAATACAGCCCAATCGGTAATTGGAGCATTACGAAATATATTTTTGGGGCTTTTTACCGGATCGGCTGCATACTGCATCGCAAAACTTTTTATTGCCGATGTATAAACAGGTGAAAAATGGTCCCCTTCAATTTTTGAAATGAACTTCTCAGCTTTTAAATATTTTATTATAGCTCACGGTAATTCCCCTTATTAATGATGAACTGAACCCCCGGTGTTCCATTTCGTTTAAACCGGCTATGGTGCAACCTTTAGGGGTAGTCACTTTATCAATTTCCTGCTCCGGGTGCGACCCGTTTTGAAGCAACAATTCTGCCGCACCCAGTACGGTTTGTGCAGCAATAAGACTTGCGATTTTTGCATCAAAGCCAATTTCTATACCCCCTTGTATATTGGCTCTTATATACCGCATGGCATAAGCTGTGCCGCAAGCGCCTAATACCGTTGCAGCATCCATCAGTTTTTCATCTATTACCGCTACTTTACCCAGGGTTTCAAAAAGCTGGCCTACCAACCGGGCCTGCTGCGTTGAAGCATTGCTGAAACTGATACAGGTCATACTTTGCTGAATGGCAATTGCGGTATTGGGCATTGCCCTGAAAACCGGAAGGGACTTCCCCATCATTTCTTTTATTTCGCTAATTGAAACACCCGTAATTACAGAAACAAATACCTGCTTTGCATTTAGCGCTGCTTTAAAACCCTTAATCACCTCCGCTGCCTGGAAGGGTTTAACCGCCAAAATAATGATATCAGCCCTTTTTACTGCCTCTAAATTATTGTCGGTTATGGTTACGCCTTTTGCAGCAATATCTTTTAAAATTGCGGTATTTCTTCGGGTTACCGTAAGTTCCGTGGCTTTGCAAAATTTACTTTTTAACAAACCTTCGGCAATAGCCACACCGAGGTTTCCGCCGCCAATAATGGTAATTTTCATATCTATGATTTATGGAACAAAATAATTACAATTTACATTAAGATCATCATGCATTTTACATAAAACTTATCTTAGCAGCATGATAAAACTCGTAAAATTCGTTAAAGACGGCCTCCTGGCCTTCCCGGTAACCTTACTGTTTCAGCCCTTTTCCAAATTGTTTTTAACCCTATCGTATTTCAATAAACTCAGCTTATGGGTGCGCAAAAACAAAGCTATACTGCTTTACTCCGACTTTTACACACCGCTACGCAATTATGAAAAACGGTTTCAACTCTACCGGTTTTTACTCGACCATTTTAAATTGAAGGACGAACCGCTTACCTATCTCGAATATGGAGTAGCCTCCGGAGCCTCTTTTAAATGGTGGCTGCAAAACAACAGTCATCAAGGCTCCCAATTTTTTGGGTTTGACACATTCGAAGGCTTACCTGAAAACTGGGGAAGTTTTTATAAAAAAGGCGATATGAGTTCGGCAATACCAGCGGTTGATGATAACCGGGCTCAATTTATTAAAGGCCTTTTCCAGGATACCTTAAACGGGTTTATAAAAAAACAAAAAGATATACTGGCTTCGCCAAAAAGATTAGTGGTTCACATGGATGCCGATTTATATTCGGCAACGGCATTTGTGCTGCCCATGCTATACCCTTTTTTAAAAAAAGATGATATTATTACATTTGATGAGTTTAGTGTACCCATGCATGAGTTTAAAGCTTTTCATGAATTCACCAGCAACTTTTATATTAAGCTTAAACCGGTAGCAGCCGTAAATAATTTTTATCAAACCGCCTTTGTTGTAGAATAAAGTGTAAGCCTTAAATCATGTTCAGGGCGCCTTCGCCTTCAAGGTTTTGTAAAAAACTGCCAATGGCATTATCATACAAATCTTTCCATTTGCCGATATTTCCCCAGGCTTCTCCATCTACCACTATTTCACCCGGCGACACGGTTCCGATATTTGAAAAATGAATGCCGGATAATTTCACTATTTCTTCAAACTCATTCAGCATATTTTCTTTAACGGAAACCACTATCCTGCTTTGGGCTTCGCCAAACCAGTAAGCATCTTTTGCTATGCCGTCATCATCTTGCCTTACATCAAAACCCAATGAAAGGGTAAATGCACTTTCCAGGAGTGTAATGGCAAGGCCGCCTTCGCTTACATCATGGGCCGATGCAATTAATTTTTTTTGAATCAATTGACGGATCAATTGCTGCAAATTGTACTCTTCATCTAAATTAAAATAAGGACATGGGCTGTGCTCTACCTGCAATAATTTATGCAGGTATTCGGATGAATGAATATCATTACGGCTAATGCCCAGCAAATAAATACGATCACCGGCAGCTTTGAAATTCAACGTCATTTTATCGGTTACACGGTTTAAAAGCCCTACCATTCCAATGGTTGGCGTTGGATATACCGGCCCATCCGGTGACTGGTTATAAAAACTCACATTTCCGCCGGTAACCGGCGTATCAAATTTTCGGCAGGCATCACCCATACCTGTAATCGCTTGTGTAAATTGAAAATACACTTCCGGGTCGTAGGGGTTACCAAAGTTGAGGCAATTGGTTACACCAAGCGGTTCAGCACCACTGCAAACAATATTTCGGGCCGCTTCTGCCACAGCTATCATTGCGCCGGTATATGGATCGGCAAATACATAACGGCTATTGCAATCGGTTGTTAATGCAAGAGCTTTTTGAGTAGGCTTGGCTATTACCACTGCGGCATCACTGGGTGCATTGGTGCTTACCAGGCCCGTGCCCACCATGCTATCATATTGTTCATACACCCATTTTTTACTGGCAATATTGGGCAGGGCAATGAGTTCTTCCGCTATTGCTTTTATATCCGATCTTCTTTGAACCGATGCTATATTGAATGCGGCAATTTTATCAAAATAACCCGGCCGTTTTACTTCCCGGTCGTACTGCGGCGCACCTCCGCCCAATACCAATTCGTTGGCAGGCAACTCCGCTTCCAATGATCCTTTCATATAAAATTGCAATATGCCGTCTTCGGTTACTTCACCAATTTGGCTGCAGGGTAAGTCCCATTTTTCAAAAACATTCAATACCAGGTTTTCTTTTCCCTTTTCCACTACCATCAGCATCCGTTCCTGGCTTTCACTCAAAAGGAGTTCCCAGGCCTTCATCCCTTTTTGCCGGGTAGGCACTTTATCCAAATGAACGATCATGCCGGCGCCGCTTTTGGCGCTCATTTCCGATGTAGAACAAATGATACCGGCTGCACCCATATCCTGCATGCCCACTACAGCGCCGGTTTTTATCACTTCAAGGCAGGCTTCCAATAATTTTTTTTCCTGGAACGGATCGCCCACTTGAACAGCAGGCAGTTCTTCGGCACTATCTTTTGTAATTTCTGCACTGGCAAAACTGGCGCCACCAATTCCATCTTTTCCGGTTGCACTGCCTACAAAAAATACCGGGTTTCCTTTACCTTCGGCCGTTGCAGATACGGTTTCGCCATTTTTAACTATACCCACACTCATGGCATTCACCAATGGATTGGTATGATAGCAGGATTCAAAATAAATTTCACCGCCAACGGTGGGTACGCCAAAGCAATTTCCATAATGGCCAATACCATGTACTACCCCCGAAAGTAAATGCTGTGTTTTGGCTTCGGATAATTTTCCAAAACGAAGGGAGTTGAGGGAAGCAATGGGCCTTGCCCCCATAGTAAATATATCCCGGTTTATACCTCCCACGCCGGTTGCGGCACCTTGAAAAGGCTCAATAGCAGAAGGGTGATTGTGCGATTCTATTTTAAACACCACACCATAACCGTCTCCTATATCCATTAACCCGGCATTTTCTTCCCCGGCCTTCACCAGCATTTTCTTTCCTTCCCGGGGTAGTTTTTTTAACCATTTGATGGAATTTTTATAGCTGCAATGTTCACTCCACATGCCGCTAAACGCACACAGTTCAGTAAAGTTTGGGGTACGGCCCAGTTTAATTTTTATTAATTCAAATTCTTCTTCGGTAATCCTGAGTTGTGCTGCGGTGGATGCTGTAATTTCCATGAAAAAAAGGGCTTATTTTGAATTGCAAAAGTACATGCTCTCTTTATCATGTACCCCGGCAACAACAAATAATTTTAACTAACTTCCCACATCCAAAAAAAAACACTTGCATTATTTATTGTTTTTTATATACCTGGGCTTACTCTCCTGGCTTTTACCCAAAATCCCTTTTATTCAAAAATCGGGCTTAAAAAAAGGCGAGGCCCGTTTGCTTTTTTTCCTTAAAATAGTAATTGGATGCTTGTATTGCTGGCTTTCTATACACTATTACAACCCGCATAACGATATGCTTTCCCTCTTCAGGGATTCGCAAATTGAAACCAATGTGTTATTAAAGTCGCCGGGTGATTTTTTTACGAATATATTCAGCAATTATCCCTGGCGGGCAGGCCCTGCAGGCAAAATTTATGATGTTTTATATATCCTAAATAATAATGGAATTATTAAGGTACTTGCCCTGTTTAACCTGGCCAGTTTTAATAACATTTATATCAATTCCCTGTTTTTCAACAGTATCAGTTTTTTTGCCCATATTGCTTTGTACCGGGTTTACGCCCATCTCTACTCTTCCAATAAGTTTGCCGCTATAGTGGGCTGCTTTTTATTGCCCTCGTTTCTCATCTTTTCTTCCACCATTCTAAAAGACAATGTGATGTTTATGGCCCTTGCCGGGATCCTTTACGGTTTTTATTTTTCCAATAAGAAATTTTTTGGAGCCGGTAAACTGATCTTTATCATCCTTTGCTTTTTTTGCCTTTTGGTTATCCGGAATTATGTAGCTGCAGCGCTGGTTCCTGCATTATTTGCGTATTGGGTACATAAGTTCTATTCTACCCAAAAAGTAAAAACTTTTGTATGGGCCTACCTGGCTACCGGGGCAATTTTAATATTAATATCTTTTATTAACCCGGAATTAAATGCCGCAAAAATTATCAGTAATAAACAAAAAGAATTTTTGGAAATAGGAGAAGTGAATACCCAACTCACTACAGACAGTTTGCATTATACCGTCAAAGATTATTTGAGCAGCTTTCCATCTGCAGTTAATCATGTTTTTTTAAGGCCGTATTTATGGGAGAAAGCCGCTGCAGACAGTATATTTTTTGCATTGGAATTATGCTTCTACCTGTTTTTATTGATATTTTGTATATACAAATACCCTAAAAAATTTACTCAAATTCATCCTTTTGTGCTCTGCACCGTGTTATTTAGCCTCTCCGTTCTGTTGCTTATTGGGTACATTGTGCCCGCATACGGCGCCATCATTCGCTATAGAAGCATTTTTCTCCCATTCTTACTTATTCCTATAATAAACATGATCAATCTAAAACACATTATATATAAAAATATATAATTTATTTTATAGATTATTGTCATTTTTTTAGTTTTAGAAGAAATTAATTTAGATTATTTGAATAAATATATGTTTTTTTGTGACTTAAATTTTAAAACTATATGAATTCGTTACGTTTTACTGCCATTTCAAACTTTACCCAAAGAGAAGCCGAAACCGAAATTGAAAACACCGGCGCCATAACCACTTATTTTGGAGAAAATGTATTTACCCTGGATACAGCCCGGCAATTTTTAAGCGATGAAGCGTATAAAAGCCTGGTTGCCTCTACAAAAAGCGGCAATAAAATAGACCGTAATATGGGCAATCAAATTGCCAATGGACTGCGGGCCTGGGCGCAAAGTAAAAACGTAACCCATTTTACCCATTGGTTTCAACCGTTAACCGGGGCATCTGCCGAAAAGCATGATTCCTTTTTTACCATAAAAAGTGACGGAACGCCCATTGAAGAATTTGATGGCGGCGCATTGATTCAGCAAGAGCCGGATGCCTCTTCTTTTCCAAGCGGTGGATTAAGGGCTACTTTTGAAGCCCGGGGATATACCGCATGGGATCCTTCTTCCCCGGCGTTTATTATGGAAATAGGAAATGGTAAAACCCTTTGCATTCCCACTATTTTTGTTTCATACACCGGCGAATCCCTCGATGCCAAAACACCATTATTGAAAGCCCTGGTTGCTATTGAAAAAGCTGCCGTAGATGTATGCCAGTATTTTGATAAAAATGTAACCCGGGTAACGCCCACACTGGGTTGGGAGCAGGAATATTTTTTAGTGGATGCCGGCCTTGCCAATGCTCGCCCCGATTTACTCATGACAGGCCGTACTGTTTTTGGGCATGCCCCAGCCAAGGGACAACAACTGGAAGACCATTATTTTGGCGCCATACCGGAACGCTTTTATGCCTTTATGTGCGACTTTGAAAAAGAATCCTATAAACTCGGCATTCCATTGCGTACCCGCCATAATGAAGTGGCCCCCGGGCAATTTGAATGTGCACCCATTTATGAAGAAACCAACCTGGCAGTGGACCATAATACCTTATTGATGGATATTATGAACCGGGTGGCCAAACGCCATAACCTGAAAGTGCTCCTTCATGAAAAACCTTTTGCAGGCATTAACGGTAGTGGAAAACATAATAACTGGAGCCTGGCTACAGATACCGGCGTAAACTTGTTGGCGCCAGGCAAAACGCCCAAAACCAATTTAATGTTTCTCACCTTTTTTATTAATATCATTAAAGCCGTGCATGATTATGCAGAGCTGCTAAGGGCTTCTATTGCCAGCGCAGGTAACGACCATCGCCTGGGAGCCAATGAAGCGCCCCCTGCAATTATTTCAATTTTTATTGGTAAATATTTAACCGATGTGTTAAAAGAAGTGGAAATAAGAGTGGGCAGTAATTTTGATGAAACCGATGAAGCCCTCTTAAAATTAGACATACACAAAAGCATACCGGAACTGATGCTGGACAATACCGACCGCAACCGCACTTCTCCTTTTGCTTTTACCGGCAATAAATTTGAATTCCGTGCCGTAGGCTCTTCTGCAAACTGTGCATTGGCAATGACGGTTTTGAATACCATTATGGCCGATACACTAAAATCATTTAAAAAAGAAGTAGATGAATTAATAGAACAGGGCGAAAAGAAAGAAGTGGCCATCATGCATGTACTGCAAAAATATATTGTAGCCAGTAAGAAAGTATTGTTTGAAGGTGATGGCTACAGTGAAGAATGGGAAAAAGAAGCCCAAAAAAGAGGATTGGCCAATGTTAAAAATACCCCTTTAGCCTTGGATGCCTACGCAGCCGATAAGGCAAAAGCCTTGTTTGAAAACAACCATATCTTCAGCCATGCTGAGCTGGAAGCCCGCCATGAAATTATGCTGGAAGAGTACATTAAAAAAATACAAATTGAAGCCAGGGTTATGGGCGACCTGGCCACCACTTTTGTATTACCCTCTGCAATTAAATACCAAAATATTTTAGTGCAAAATATTAAAGGCCTTAAAGAAGCCGGCCTTAAACCCCATGCCTATGCCAACCAGGTGCAGGTGCTGGAAAAAATAAGCCATCATACCAGCATCATGAGCGACAGCGTGGAAAAAATGATTGAGGCCCGTAAAAAAGCCAACAAAATTTCCAACACCCGTAAAAAAGCTATTGCCTATTGCGATGATATTAAAGGAAAATACTTTGATGTTATACGTTACCATGTTGATAAGCTGGAACTGTTGGTAGACGACACTTACTGGACCTTACCTAAATACCGGGAAATATTGTTTTTAAGATAACATATTGATGTGTGGGCTCTTGTTAAAAATGAGCATCAAAATGTTTAAAAAAAGTATGAGTTAAATCATACTTTTTTTATGACCGTATCATTACAAATCTCTACTCTTTCTGCAACAGATAACAAGTATCTTTGCAGCATAATTTTCATTATGAATAATAAACAACAAACCACAGAGCAGGAAGAACTGGATATGAGAGTACTCATTCCTATTGAACGGCATAAAAAACTCATTGCATTATTTAAAGAATTACCCGTTGCAGAAAGTTTTGTGTTTATAAACGACCATGATCCCATACCGCTTTATTATGAATTTCGTTCTATTTACGGAGATGTGGTTGGCTGGGAATACCTTAACCGTGGCGGCAGGGAATGGAAAGTAAAAGTAACCCGTACCGAAGCCTCTCAAGGCAGGGAATTTACCGATATTTCTACACTGCTCGACCTGAGAAAAGCCGGTAAAGATGAATGGAAACAAATTGTATTTCACCGTTACGGTATGATGGAACAGGGAGATACGATGGAACTCATTGCTGCAGAAGACCCCAAAGAAATTCACGGAATTTTTATGCAAAAATTTGAAGGCCAGCATTCCTGGATTTACAAAAAACAGGAAGCGCATGAAGTGGTTGTGCATATTACCAAAAAAGTAAAAAGTGGTTTAGGTGATGATGGATTTTCTGTGGTAAATGAATACGATTTACGCCCCTATCCTCCGGCTCAGCGTCACGAAATGTTTTATGAAGCTTTTGCCGAAATTAAACCGGGAGAAGCATTTGAATTTTATAACGACCATGATCCCTTACCCCTCTATTACCAGATGGAAGCCGAAAGTAAGGACCCGTTTAAATGGGAATACTTAATAAAAGGCCCCGAAGAATGGAAAGTAAGGGTGATTAAAATAAAAGTGTAGTTACATAAGGGAGAAAATTTAAGCCTATGATTTGGCTGGGAAGTAAATAAAAAAATAGGTCTATACCAATTAAAGCCCGCACGTCAACAATTTGATTTGTAGAGTAGGAATATTAGCTACCGATTTTCACGAATATTGAAAGGTTGTTGCTAATTACTTTCTCTTCAAATTCATTTTTAAGCCTTTCAAGCATTTGTATCTTCCTTGTCGGAAAGAAAGAGTTAAGTCTCAAAACTTTTGTTGAATCTTTTGTTTCAAATTCACTATATATTTTATAAAGGGTGCCGTTGAATCTTATATTCACTTCTTCCACTGAGTTATTTTTGTATAAATTGGAATCGTCTATTTGTTTGAATATTGTTTCAAGTTGTAAATGCACTTCTTCGTGATGAATGTCTTTAGTAAAATGGCTTTGATCTGTCTCGTACACCTTCATAATGTGTCCATAGTGTCTTGACAGGATATGTGTTAAAGAATAATAGTCAAAAATTATTTCCTGCCCATTTAGATAAAGTTTATAGTGGTCTGATTTTATTATTAATTCAAAAACTTCTTTAATCATTATATACCGATACTTAGACCATTCAAGTAACTTGAACTTTCTACGTTGATATTCAGCAGATGAAAATGTCCGATGTAATGCTGTGTATTTTTTTCTTAAAATCTTTAGTTCGTCTCTTGTCTCTTTTGCTGCAATTTGAATTAACTGGTTGGTATGATTGGTTTTAAAAACTTCTTTTTCCCATTCTTTTACTAAACTTACATAATAAATATGGTGTCTTTCTTTTAATGGATACATTCCTGGTGGAGTTTCAGAGTTTCTAAAAATGAAACTCCTTGAATAGAACTCGTCAAGGCAAAAAGAATGAAGTAATAAATTGTCAAACCGAAGGCAGTGGCAAACAAATGCTTGCTCGTCTATAGTCAATTGTTCGCCTTTGTCAATTCTTGCGTGGAGTTCTCGATTTTTATTGTCGTAGTCTTCCAGCTTAACATTGTTTTTGTATCTCATAATGTGGTGTTTGATAAATTGCCGATAACTCCCTATTTTATTTCATCAAAATCGTAGCCTGCACGCAGTAAGGCCCGCTTTGCAGCTTCCAGGGCTATAGGCGCCGGGTTGGGCGGATGCACCGGAACTTCTTCCACTTTTGCCAAAGCATCCAGTAAGGCTTCTGTTTGGTTTAAGGTTAAAGCTTCGCATACATCATATAATCCGCCATTTTCTTCTTCTGCCAAATCGTGTTTTTCTAAAATATGCCTGATGGCTTTAATGATAGATAAAGTGGGTGGCGGCACCAGCAATGCCGTTAAAGCGCCATGCTCCAGCTTAAAACGTGGAACAATTTTTTGCATGACCTCTTTATTTACACTTATTGCAGCAGGAAACAAGGTTTTTTCTTCCATTTTGATATGCCGCAACAAACCTGTTCTAAATTGATGGTAGAAATCCATTTGAATGGCACCAGGTTTTTC
>JAFDZZ010000112.1:0-3160 GCA_018266715.1 Bacteroidota bacterium | reverse complement strand
AAGGGTTTATTCATTATACTATAATTATGAGTAAAACGATGCTGTAAATTTATCGCTATCCTATTGATTAACAAAGCAAAAAACATATAAACAGCTTTATGATTAATAGGGGTATATGAACTTGCAGCGTGTGATTTTTAAAAAAAATATCCAATTAAAGGATTTTATTGTCTTTTATTCATCAACTTTGCCTGCCGCAATAAAAGGGTTACCGGCTTAAACATGGAAAAACCACTTATTTACTCCTGCTCAGGCTGTTCCAGCGCTGCACAAATGGCTAATTATATAGCCCTAAAAATTGACAGAAAGGCAATTGCCGAAATGTCCTGCATTGCCGGTGTTGGCGGCAATGTAAAAAAATTGGTCAAAACGGCTACTTCCGGCAGGAGGATCATTGCCATTGACGGCTGCCCGCTATCCTGTGCAAAAGCCTGTTTAAACAACCACAATGTAAAACCCGATTTGCATATAGAGTTAACACAATATGGTGTAAAGAAAAAGAACCATGTGGACTTTGACCTTCAACAGGCTTCCGAAATTATGGAACAAATAGCACAAAAGATTTTATCCGATGAAAAATTACATGCAGAATCTCCGTTATAAATTTATACTGTATTAAAATGAATCCAAAAATTGAATTATTGGCTCCTGTGGGTTCATTTGAAAGTTTGCACGCAGCAGTACAAGCCGGCGCAGATGCCATCTATTTTGGGGTAGAGCAATTAAACATGAGGGCAAAATCCATTAACTCGTTTTCCATAGGGGATTTACCGCAGATACAGGCCGCATGCGCATCACAAAATATAAAAACCTATATTACCCTAAATACGGTAATGTATGAGCATGATATGCAACTGCTGAAAACTATTTTGTACGAAGTAAAGAAGCATAAAATTGATGCGGTAATTGCTTCTGACTTTGCGGTTTTACAATATTGCCGGCAGTTAAATATTCCGGTTCATATTTCCACCCAGGCCAATGTGAGCAATATAGAATCCGTAATGTTTTTCTCCACGTTTTCCGATGCAGTGGTGCTGGCCAGGGAACTTACTTTAAAACAGGTAAAGCAAATAACCAACGAAATTAGCCGCAAGAAAATAAAAGGTGTTTCAGGTAATTTAATGCGTATTGAAATATTTATTCATGGCGCACTATGTATGGCTGTTTCGGGCAAATGTTATTTAAGCCTTCACACACAAAACGCCTCTGCAAACAGGGGCGCCTGCACGCAAAATTGCCGTCATGCTTATACGGTAACCGATAAAGAAACCAGCGAAGAGCTGCTGATAGACAATGAATATATCATGTCGCCCAAAGACCTGTGTACCATTGATCTTCTCAACCAGGTTGTAGAAAGCGGGGCTACCATTTTAAAAATTGAAGGCCGGGGAAAAGGCCCGGAATATGTTTATACGGTTACCAAAATCTATAAAGAAGCACTACGGGCATTGGAAAACAAAACCTATACAAAAGAGAAAATTGAACGTTGGAAAAAAGAACTGGAAACCGTGTATAACCGTGGATTTTGGGAAGGTTATTATTTAGGCAGGAAATTAGGTGAATGGACAGCCGACCCCGGATCGGCAGCAACTGAGAAAAAAATTTATGTAGGTAAAGGCAGAAAATATTTTTCAAAAATAAAAGTTGGAGAATTTATCATTGAATCAGGCAGCTTAAAAACCGGGGACCACTTGCTGATTACCAGCCCGGAATTTGGAATCATTAAAGAAACGGTGAAAGAGCTTATGATAAATGGCACAGTTTCATCAGAAGCCGTAAAAGGCGATTTGGTGACCCTGGCCTGCGAAAGAAAAATTTCGGCAAAAGATAAATTGTATAAACTCGTTAAAACCTCAAATGCCTAATATTGTACAATACCGCAATAAATGCATTGGTTGTGGCATTTGCTTTGAAATGATGCCCGGTATTTGGCGTATGTCTAAAAAAGATGGTAAGGCCACGCTGTTAAACGGAAGTATAAAAAAACAGGCAAGCGTATTGCCTATTAATCATTCCTTATCAGAAAATGCCAAAAAGGTTGCTAAAGCCTGCCCGGTAAATATTATTAAAGTAAATGAGTAAAAAATTATTTCAGTTGTTCAAACCGTGCCTGGAAAAACCGTAAATATTTAGGTTCATAAATCATTTTCAAACCTTTAATCGTTTTTCTTCTTTCATGCACCAGGGCCACCGATTCGGCTACAACATCCATGTGTGCCTGTGTATAAACTCGCCGGGGCAATGTAAAGCGCACCAGCTCTAACTTAGGTTTGTAATTTTCGCCATTAGGTTTTCTGCCGGCAGATACAATACCCCGCTCCATGGTACGTACACCGGAATCAATATATACTTCCCCGGCCAGGGTTTGTGCCGGAAATTCATTTTGGGTAAGATGCGGTAAAAAGGCTTTTGCATCTACAAAAACACCATGGCCCCCAATTGGCTTTACAATAGGAATACCATAATCCTGCATTTTTTTTCCTAAATACGCTACCTGTCCAACCCTTGCTGCCTGGTGTGCATCATTCATACTTTCCATAATACCAACGGCAATAGCCTCCATATCACGGCCGGCAATTCCTCCATAAGTATGCAGCCCTTCATACGCCACCACAAGGTTACGGGCTTCTTCAAATACATCCCAATCATTAATGGCCAAAAACCCGCCAATATTCACCAGTGCATCCTTTTTTGCACTCATGGTTGCTCCATCGGTTAAGGAGCAAATTTCTTTTACAATATCTTTTATTTTAGTTTTTTCATATCCTTTTTCCCGCTGCTGAATAAAATAGGCATTTTCGGCAACACGGGTCATATCGTGTATAATTTTTATACCGTGCTTTTGGGTATATTTTCTCAACTCTTTTAAATTAGCCATACTTACCGGCTGGCCCCCGGCCATATTTACATTTGTGGCCAGGCAGATATAAGATATTTTTGAAGCGCCCACTTTTTTTACAAGTCTGTCCAGCTTATTTAAATCCACGTTTCCTTTAAAAAGAAATTCACTGTTGGGATCGTGGGCTTCATCAATAATAATATCTACAAATTTTCCTCCTGCAAGCTCCTGGTGCAAGCGTGTGGTAGTGAAATACATATTGCCCGGTACATAATCGCCTTTTTTAATTAAAATTTGAGAGAGCAAATGCTCTGCACCACG
>JAFDZZ010000111.1 GCA_018266715.1 Bacteroidota bacterium | reverse complement strand
CACATTGCTCATACTTTCCATACCACCGGCTACAACAATATCGGCATCACCCAATAAAATACTTTGGGCAGCCTGTGCAATGGCTTTCATCCCGCTGGCACACACTTTGTTCACTGTGGTACAATTCACTTCATTGGGCAACCCTGCAAATTTAGCCGCCTGCCTTGCCGGAGCCTGGCCAAGATTAGCTTGTATTACACATCCCATAAGTACATCCTGAACATCACCGGGTTTTACCCCGGCTTTTTCCAATGCGCCTTTAATGGCAACAGCGCCTAATTGGGTGGCAGAAAACCCTTTTAGAGAGCCACCAAAACTACCAATAGGTGTACGCACTGCCGATATGATATAGACTTCTTTCATAAATGCCTGTTTTATTTGCAAAATTAAGCATAATGCTGCATGAAACCTTATGGACTCTTCTTTTTAAAAACCGCTACAAACATATTATCGGCATTTTGTAAATAGCCGGGTATAGCCTGTTGATGTATCAAAGCAATTTTGAATTGTGATTGTGCCCATTGAACAACTTCTTCATTTTCTGCCGTAAACACCGAACAGGTGATATAAAACAATATCCCATTTTCCTTTAAAAAGGAAACTGCATTGGCCAGTATTTTTTGCTGCTTTTGACGGTATTCCTGCAATTGATTTATAGTAAAATAAACTAACTGCTCCGGTGTTCTGGCCCAGGTACCACTACCGGTACAGGGCACATCACACACAATCATATCAAATGGGCCGTGAGTAATGGATGGTTCAGGTAAGGTTAAGTCTGCAACAAATGTTTGAGAAGCAACTATACCTGCCGCCGCAAACCTTTGCACTAAATTCTTTAATATACTTTCTCTAATGTCTGAAGCATAAATTTTTACATTACCGCTGAGTTTATCAAAAAGCAAAATTGATTTTCCCCCACTGCCGGCGCAGCAATCCCACAGTTTTAATTCGTTATTGGCGCCGGGCATGGTATCTAAAAAATCAAGCACCTGCTGCGAACTCAAATCCTGAACTACAACCTCTTTATCTGCCACAAAAACATCCCGGAGAGCGGTTGCATTTTTTAAGGCTATCCCATTTTCATGAATGGATAAAAAAGGCAGTTTTTCTTCTTTTAACTTCTTTAAAACGTAGGTTTTTTTACCGGGCCGGATCCGGAGAAAAAAATCGGGCTGGCTTAAAAAAGAACAATAATAATCCTGGTTTTGAAACAAGGGTGACAGCAATCGGTAAAATGGAAAGAGCATTTCCGGCGCAATATGCAACATATTCAACTTTTCGGAAACCGATTCTATGGCGCTATGGTTAAGTTGTGGGCTAAGCTGCAGCAATAGGGGGTGCCCGGCGGGATGCGTTAGAAAAAAACTGTTTAATAAAATTTCTTCATTGAGTTCTTTTTTAAACGCCAATGCCGTTCTAAAATAAGAATAACAAATATCGCTGATGATTTTACGGTCTTTTGATCCGTGCTTTTTATGAAGTGAAAAATATTTTTTTATATAAAATTCAAATGGCGTAGCTCCGGGGTAGCCGGAAAGTATTTTTAAAGCTGTTGCAATATGGTGATGATAAAAACCCATCATAAAAAAACCCGCCAATCAGCGGGGAAAAAATTGTGTTGGTTACAAATGCAATAAAGCCTCCACAGGATCTTTACCAAATAAGAGTTGCGATGGGTTCTCCAGCAATTGCTTAACCATTACCAAAAAGCCAACCGATTCCCTGCCATCAATTAAGCGGTGATCATAACTTAAAGCTACATACATCATGGGCTTAATCACCACACTGCCGTTTACCGCCATGGGGCGTTCTACAATATTATGCATTCCCAAAATGGCGCTTTGGGGTATATTAATGATGGGAGTACTCATCATACTTCCAAAAATTCCTCCATTTGTAATGGTAAATGTACCGCCCGACATTTCTTCCAGGGTAAGTTTATTGTTTTTTGCTTTTGTTGCCAAATCCACCACTGCTGCTTCAATCCCGGCCATATCCAGGCTTTCTGCATTTCTTATCACCGGCACAACTAAACCCTTAGGTGCGCTAACTGCTATGGAAATATCACAATAATCATGGTAAATAATACTTTCTCCGTCAATATAAGCATTTACTGCAGGGAATTGTTGCAAAGCAAAACAGCATGCCTTGGTAAAAAAGCTCATAAAGCCCAGGTTTACCCCATGCTGCTCTTTAAATTTATCTTTAAATTTTTTCCGGGTTTCCATAATTGGGCCCATATCCACTTCATTAAAAGTGGTGAGCATGGCCGTAGTATTTTTAGCTTCCACCAGCCTTCGGCTAACCGTTTTACGCAGGTTGCTCATTTTTTCCACCCTTTCGTTACGGCTAAAAGCTTCCACACCGGGCTTACGACCGGGATTATTTAAGATATCCAATACATCCTGCTTTAAAATTTTTCCGTTGGATCCACTGGGTGTAATGGTTTTACTGTCAATCTTTTTATCTGCAATTATTGCTGCGGCAACAGGCGAAGCCTTGGCGTCTTCCTCCGTTGTTTTAACGGGCTTTGATTCTGCCGGCTTTTTTTGTGGCTCTGGGGCTTTTTCGGGGGGTGGCGCTGTGGCTTTTTTGGTATCAGGTTGTGCGGCCTCGGTATCAATATGGGCTACAATATCTCCAATGGCAAGATTATCCCCTTCTTTGGCAACCTGTTTAATGATGCCGGCTTGCTCCGCATTGATTTCAAAAGTAGCTTTTTCACTTTCCAATTCTGCTATAACTTCATCTCTATCAGCCCATTCGCCATCATTTTTAAGCCATTTTACCAAGGTTACTTCGCTTATACTCTCCCCAACAGTAGGTACTTTAATGTCAATTGCCATTGCCTTTTACATTTAGAATTACAAATTTCGGATAAAAAGTACTTATTTACGCACAAAATACCCAATATGAACGTTTATTAAATAAAAATCACCTTAATGTGTGATAGGAAATGTGAGAATTTAATGTATTTTTACGTTCCAATCACCTTTGAAACGAGCCGCAATTTAAAATTACCGATTACTCAATAAAAGCCAGCATTTACTAAATTACGCTTACTAGTAAATAAAAAACGATATAGTTTTAAACTAATATTAATTAAAACGGTTATGAAAATGTTTAAAAAAGCACCAAAATTCATTGCATTTGTTTTATGCTTTACCAGTACCCATGCTTTTGCTCAATTTTATAATAATGGCGCCACGGTGAAAATTCAACCCGGCGGATTAATTTTTGTACAGGGAAATGCTGAAAATAATACGGGAACTATTACCAATGATGGTAAAATGGAAGTGCAGGGTAATTTCATTAATGCTGCAACCTATAATACGGTTACTAATGATGACTCCTTAATTTTGACCGGAAGCAATAACGTAACGCTTACTTTAGGAAGTTCATCGGTTAATAATTTAATGGTAAATAAAGCTGTAAATACCAATAATGTTACCCTTGGTTCAAATATAAATGTGATTACTAAACTTGATTACCTGGCTGGAAATCTCACTACCGATCCGTTAAATACTTCTTATGTATTCTCAGCCCCTATAGGAGCCTTATTTAATTTTGCCGCCGGCCGGGAAATTACCGGGCGGGTGAGCCGTACGGGATGGGCAGATGGAACCGCTTATGTATTTAACCAACCCAATATGCAGGTTACCACCAACGGGGGTACCGCTCCCACTTCGTTTACGGTAAACATGATTCCGCAATCAGGCGGAGGTGATCCTTCATTAAATGAAAGGGAAGTAAAAAGAAAATTTGAATTTTCTACACCGGATGGAAGTGGATTTACATCTGATATCCGTTTTGCTTATGACGATGCTGAATTAAATACCAATACAGAACCCAGTCTTGCTCCCTGGTATTTTGACGGTGGTACAGAATGGAATGGAAAACTTGCTTCTCTTACCAAAGACGGTTCAAATAATTATGTACAATATACCGGTATTACGGGTACAGAGCTTGCAGAAGAATGGAAACTTGCCGATGCAAAATATACCATTAATGCAAGTGCAATAATCCGTGGACCATGGAATAGTGGCGCTTCTCAAATGAATACCACACTTAATACCAACAATGTGATTCCTTTGAACCAACCCTATAATGTTACTCCATTTAATTATACAGGAACGGAGTCTGTAGCTTCAATTCCCAATGCAAATGTTGTAGATTGGATATTGGTTGAGTTAAGAAAACCTTCATCCGGCCTTCCCGAAGATGCAAACTCAGCATCCATCATTGGGAGAAAAGCAGGATTTTTATTAAATGACGGAACTATTGTGGATATTGATGGGGTTACACCTATTGCGTTTGATATTTCAAAACAGGGACCCTCATTTATTGCAATACGCCACAGGAATCACTTAGGCATTTTAAGCAACATCATTCCATCAAATATTACCGGAAATTTTGATAACGATTTTACGGCTTTAGCCAATTGTTATAAAAATCCTTTTGCAAATTCCGATCCTTTGGTTTTACTTGGCGGAGCATCTGGCAAATATGGAATGTGGGCAGGAGATGCCAATAAAAATAACTTAGTAAATGGCACCGATTTGAGTATTGTAAATAATGGAATTGCCGGGTCTGCATCCGGTTACATTAATTCCGATATTAATTTGAGTTCATCCTTAAATGGCACAGACTTGAGTATCACCAACAATACGCTTTCTCAATCCGGTGAAAGTAGCCAGGGAAGGCATATACAGCCTAATTTTGACTTAAACACCAAAAAATTTATTAAATCCAACTTACCGGAATAAACAAATTTTTATTTTATCAATTGAATCTTTAAAAGAAGAAAAAATCAATGAAAAAAATATTACTTACATCATTAATTACCTGTTTTTTGCTTATTGCATTTGAAAAATTAAATGCACAGGATTGTGAATGGAGAGCTGTTGATGCCACATTTACTGCAACCGATCCAGATGGTGCAGGCCCGGCCACAGGTATCGCTACATTTAAATTACAAATAAGGTCAAGAGGAGCTAATATTCCGCAGGTAAATGTAATTTCTACAGGGTTTTGTTACCAGTCGGCATTATTAATGCCGCCCAGCCCTCCGGGTTGCAGTATTGTTGCTAACCCGCCAAACATCACATTAGAAGAGCCCTGGGCCTCTAATGGATATAGTTTCGGTGCTTTTAACCATTGCAATATTATAAACAATACCGTTTCCGGCGAAACTTTCGACCGGAGAACAGCCGGCGCCATATTAGGCTCACCCATAACTTTATTAAACACCTGGATGGATTTGTATACCGTTACCATGTGGACAAAAGGAGCAGGTATCCCTCAAGGTGGATATATCATAATGAATTCCGGTTCAAGTTCTACTGATCCGCTTCCAAAAAGGTTCAATACTTATTCCGTTTCAGATTTTGATGGTAATGAATATGCCGCTTATACACTTACCTACGAAACGCCTTTAGCAATTACCGGCGCAGTACCCGTTTCATTTAGCCAGGCATCAGTATCCTGCTTACCCAACGGGGCTTCTATAACCTGGAACACCGCCAGTGAAAGCAACAGCCATTATTTTGATATTTTAAAAAGTATTGATGGTGGTACCACCTGGGCAACCGTTGGAAGAAAAAATGCAGCGGGTAACTCATCGGCAAACCGTAGCTATCAGTACCTGGATATAGAAGCCGGCAGTGCTTTGTATAAAGTAAGGTTGTATGATAACGACGGCCACATTAGTGAAACCCAGGTGCTTCGCTCAACATGCGAAACCCGTAATACAATTACGGCAATTGTGTACCCCGTTCCGGCAAAAGACCAGGTAACGCTGGCTATCAAATCAACCAAAATGATCAAAACAACCCTGCAGGTTATTGATGCAAAAGGCGCCTTGGTACAACAATTTGAAACAACACTCAATATTGGCAGCAATAATATTTATATCAATACCAGCAAATTTGCTTCGGGAGAATATAGAATTATAAGCAGCAATAAAGAGTTGCTGCTCAACAAAAAATTAATGATTGCCCGATAATTAATTATAGGCTTTATTCATTTTTTAAAAGCCCCTTAATATTTAAGGGGCTTTTTCCTGTGAAAAACTTTTGTTGAAAACAGACTTTGCATTAGCTGTTGTAATCCTGACCACTTCAGCAATTGACACCTGTTTAATATCGGCAATCTTTTGTACTATGTAAGTCAGGAAACTACTTTCATTCCGTTTTCCACGGAACGGCACGGGAGAAAGATAAGGGGCATCGGTTTCCAAAACCAAATGATCCATATCAATGTTTTTTAAAGTTTCATCCAACCCGGATTTTTTATATGTAACCACACCACCAATACCCAAAAAGAACCCGCATTCAATAATTTGTTTAGCTTCTTCCAAGGAACCCCCAAAGCAATGGAAAATTCCCCTGAGCCCCGAACCCTTATAATTATTAATGACATTGATGGTTTCCTGCATTGCATTACGGGTATGCAATACCAATGGGATATCGTATTTTAAGGCCAGTTCTATTTGAGCATCAAGGGCTATGTATTGTTCTTTTGCAAAACTACTATCCCAGTAAAAATCAAGCCCTGTTTCACCAATTGCTGCAAATGGCCTTTGTTTTAAAAGCTCCCTAATATGATCCAACTCATATAAATAATTTTGTTTTACCGAACAGGGATGCAAACCAATCATGGAAAAACATCTTTCCGGGTATTGCTGTTCCATATCCATCATGGCTTTATGTGTAGTACTGTCTATTGCCGGTAAAAAAAAATGACTAACTTCTGCATTTACGGCTCTAATCAGCATATCACCGGCATCTTCTTTAAAATCATCAAGGTATAAATGGCAATGGGTATCAATCATCATCTTTGATTTAAAAAGAAGTTATTAAAATAAAGGATAACTTTTTATAAAATTTTAAAAAAAAATTTTGTTAATAATAAAGCTCTCCGTATCTTGGCAACAGTTTTCATAGGGTACGGATTAAAAACGGGCCAGGGTGTCTACCCAGGCCCATTTTATTTTAAGGCAATACGGTTATTCCTTCAAACTTAAAACCCTTTTCCGCAAAGTATTGTAGCGTTTTGGGCAAAGCAAATTCAAGGTGCTGCCTGGCTTTTTCACTATCATGAAATACAATAATAGAGCCGTCAACCGCATGTTTAATTATGTTTTTAAAACATTGTTCGCTTGAAATATTTTTATCAAAATCGCCGCTCAGTACGCTCCACATTACATTTTTTAAACCCAGTCGGGGCGAAGCAATCATACGGTATTGCTGACTTGTAAACTTTCCATATGGAGGCCTGAAGATTTTTCCATTAATAAGTTGCTGTGCTTTTTCTACATTTTCAAGGTAGGGCTTTGCAGGGGTTTTCCAACCGTTTAGATGGTTATAAGTATGGTTACCAACGGTATGCCCGTTTACCACAATCTGTTGAAATACCCGTGGATATTTCAATACATTTTCGCCCACACAAAAAAATGTAGCTTTTGCATTGTATTTTTCCAACTCACTTAATACATAGCAAGTTACATCCGGGTGAGGTCCATCATCAAACGTTAAAAAAAGCCTATTATCACCTGCAGGCATATCCCAAATCAACGAAGGATATACCAATTTGGCCCAAAAAGGCGTTTTAGAAAAATAAACCATTTTGCAAATTTATTTTAAAATCCATTAAACCTTCATTTAAACCACTCGTCATAGATTAACAAAAATTATACGTTATGAAATCAATAAAAATCTCAATTGCCATAATGGCTTTGGCTGCAATTACGTTTACAGCCTGTAAAAAAGACGACAGTACAACTCCCGGCGGCGACGAAGTTGCCATTACATCCGACCTGAGTAGTAAACAAGCCACTACTGATATAATGGTAGAAGGCGATAATGCCGTATTATTTTCCATTACCGATGAACAAGATTTAAACGGTGGTAAACTTTCCGGAGGCGGGCAAACACCCAGCTTTTTGTGCGCTACCGTAACGGTTACCCCGGCATCCGGTTTTCCCAAAACCATCACCCTCGATTTTGGCAGCGGATGCACCAACCCCAATACAGGGGTAACCCGTAGCGGTAAAATGATTTTTGTACTTAGCGATTCCTTACGACATGCAGGAGCCACTGCGGTACTTACATTTGATAACTATTATGTAAACGGGTTTAAACGGGAAGGTACCATTACCTGGACCAACGTAAGCACCCCCGGCCATCGTAGCTGGACAAGGCAGGTTGTAGCCGGAAAAATTACTGCGCCAAACGGCCATTGGTGGTTACATAATAGTTTAAAAACCATTACTCAAATTCATGGAATGGCTACCCTTAATCCTGAAGACGATGCTTTTGAAACCACCGGTGCAGGTACCGTGGTAAACTCCAATAATGTTACACGAACTTATACTATTTTGGAAGCATTGGTTACCAAAAACAGTTGCCCTAAAATTGTTTCCGGAAGATTAAAAGTGGAAGGCCCTAACCATTATGCCATTATTAATTACGGCAATGGCGCCTGCGATAATATTGCAACGATTTCAATAGACGGTGGAAACCCCTTCCCGATCCAGTTGCCATAAACATTTTTCACATGGTTTTTCAAAGCTGCCCAAATAAACCGGGCAGCTTTTTTATTGGCTGCAGGTATGCTTATCTTTGCGTTCTTATATTTTTTTTGATCACATGGAAATAAGAACACGCTTTGCTCCAAGCCCAACCGGCGGCCTCCACCTTGGTGGCGTACGAACTGTTTTATACAATTATTTATTTGCCCGGCAAAATGGCGGAAAATTTATTTTACGTATTGAAGATACCGACCAAACCCGTTTTGTACCCGGCGCCGAAGCCTATATTAACGACTGCTTAAACTGGTGTGGCTTAAAGCCCGATGAAGGCCCGGAAACCGGCGGCCACTATGGTCCCTATCGCCAAAGCGCAAGAAAAGATATTTATAAAAAATTTGCCGAAGAACTGATTGCCAAAGGAGTTGCCTATTATGCGTTTGACAGCCCCGAAGCATTGGAAAAAATGAGGAATGCATTTAAAACAACAGAAAATCCATCCCCGCAATATGACCGGCAGGTAAGGATGAAAATGCAAAACTCATTAAACCTGGGTGAAGCCGAAACGCAAAAACGAATAAGCGCCGGCGAAGCCTATGTGGTACGAATAAAAATTCCTGATGATGAAACCATCCGCTTTAATGATATGATCCATGGCGAAGTGAGCTTTGAATCATCAGTGGTGGATGATAAAGTTTTATTAAAAGCCGATGGGATGCCTACATACCATTTAGCTGTGGTGGTGGATGATTATTTAATGAAGGTTTCTCATGCTTTTCGGGGAGAAGAATGGCTCAGCAGCGCCCCGGTGCATATTTTGTTATGGAAATATTTATTTGGGTTAGACAAGATGCCGCAATGGGCACACCTTCCGCTCATTTTAGGGCCAAATGGTAAACTCAGTAAACGGGATGGTGCAAAATACGGTTTTCCGGTATTTGCCATGAACTGGACCGACCCAAAAACCAACGACTTTACCGAAGGTTTTAAAGAAAAAGGTTTTTTGCCCGAAGCATTCATCAATATGCTGGCCATGCTGGGATGGAATGATGGAACCACCCAGGAAATTTTTACACTGGATGAACTCATTGATAAATTCAGTATGGACAGGGTACATAGAGCCGGTGCAAAATTTGATTACGAAAAAGCCAAATGGTTTAACCAGGAATGGATTAAAAAATTAGATCCTGATGACTTGTGCAAACGGGTGGCCATGAGTTTAACATCAAAAGGGCTAAATCTTCCCGATGTTAATTATTTAAAAAAAGTAACCGAATTAGTAAAAGAACGATGCACCCTGCTTTCTGACTTTTATGACCAGGCATTGTATTTTTTTAAAACCCCTGAAACGCTGGATTTGGAAAGCATAAAACCAAAATGGAATAGCGAAAAAGCCGGTTTTTTTGACGATTATATTCAATGGCTTTCTGCTCAAACTGCATGGAACAGCCAGGATTTGGAAACGGGGTTTAAAAACCTTGCCATACAAAAAAATATTAAACCGGGAGAATTGCAACTGCCGTTTAGAATCATGTTGGTAGGTGCAAAATTTGGGCCGGCCGTATTCCAAATAGCCGAAATGATAGGTGCAGAAGAAACCATTAAGCGAATTAAAAATGCCTTAATTTTACTCCACGCATGATGAATCAACGTCCCATAAGGGTTTTAGTGGCAAAAGTTGGCCTGGATGGCCACGACAGGGGTGCAAAAGTTATTGCCACTGCATTAAGGGATGCCGGGATGGAAGTGATTTATACCGGCCTGAGGCAAACACCGGAAATGGTAGTAAACGCTGCTCTCCAGGAAGATGTTGATGCCATTGGTGTGAGCATCCTCAGTGGTGCCCACATGACGGTTTTTCCAAAGCTGATACAATTAATGCAGCAAAAAGAAATGAATGACGTGTTGCTCACCGGTGGTGGCATAATACCCGATGAAGATGCCCAACATTTATATCAATTAGGCTGCGGAAAATTATTTGCCCCGGGAACACATACACACGAAATAGCGGGCTATATTAAAGAACAGGTGGCCTTAAAAAGAAATTTTTAACTCTTTATTTTTTGAATACCATGACTTTTGACACCCTACTTTTTGCCATAGAAAATAATACCGCCATTATTACCATTAACAGGCCCGACAAACTGAATGCCTTAAATAAGAATGTATTTGATGACCTGGATAAGGCGGTGGATGCAGTGAATGAAAATCCCGAAATACATTCTGCCCTGATTACCGGCGCCGGAAGCAAGGCATTTGTTGCAGGGGCCGATATCACCGAATTTGGTTCATTGAGTATTGTGGAAGCCCGGCAACTTTCAGAGAGGGGCCAACAGGTTTTTTTTAAAATTGAAAACAGCCCTAAACCCTTTGTTGCTGCGGTAAATGGCTTTGCCTTAGGTGGCGGATGCGAACTGGCCATGAGTTGCCATTTCAGGCTTTGCAGCGACAATGCCAAATTTGGGCAGCCGGAGGTAAACCTGGGCTTAATACCCGGTTATGGCGGCACACAACGCCTTACCCAACTTATCGGCAAGGGAAAAAGTATGGAACTTCAAATGACGGCTCAAATGATTGATGCCCAGGAAGCGCTACGGCTGGGCCTGGTGAACTACGTAACCCCTTCAGATGATTTACTCACCCGTACCAAAGAAATTTTGGCAGTTATAAACAGCAAGGCGCCTTTAGCCGTTGCTAAAATCATAGAATGCATCAATCATGCAGTGACCAACAACAATTATAGCGGTTTTGAAAAAGAAGTAGAAGCCTTTGGCTTTACCTTTGGCACAGAAGATATGTTAGAAGGCACCCAGGCTTTTTTAGAAAAAAGAAAAGCGTCGTTTAAAGGAAAATAATTTTTACTTAGTACGCCCTTGCAAATAACACCCGTTGTTTACTGGGCTTGCCGGAAAAAATACATTTACCCTCTTCCGGTTTGGCATCTAAAGGAATACAACGTATGGTGGCCTTAGTGGCTTCTTTGATTTTTTCTTCCGTTTCGGCTGTACCATCCCAATGAGCGCTAATAAAACCGGGTTGCTCATCTAAAAGTTTAATAAAATCGTCCCATTGATCGGCGCTACGGGTATTTTCATTTCTAAAAAGAAGGGCCCTGTTAAAAATATTCTGCTGTATGGCATCCAATAACCCGGCACAGTATGCTTCAATACCGGTAATACTTACCGATGCCTTTTCTTTGGTATCTCTCCGTACCAGTTCCACCACATTGTTTTCTACATCTCTCAGGCCAATAGCCAATCTCAGCGGCACACCCTGCATTTCATATTCTGCAAATTTCCATCCCGGGCGGGTGGTTTCATTATTATCGTACTTTACCCTGATCCCCTTGGTTTTTAAGCCTTTTATAATTTCGTTTGCTTTTGCATCAATAACCGGTTTACTTTCTTCTCCTTTATAAATGGGTACAATCACTACCTGTACCGGCGCAATTTTTGGAGGAAGGATTAGCCCGTCATCATCACTATGCGCCATTATTAATGCGCCGATCAGGCGGGTGCTTACGCCCCAGCTTGTTGCCCATACATATTCTTTTTTATTCTCCTTATTTAAAAATTGCACATCAAAAGCTTTGGCAAAATTTTGACCCAGGAAATGCGAAGTGCCGGCCTGCAAGGCTTTGCCATCCTGCATCAATGCTTCAATACAATAGGTATCTTCTGCCCCTGCGAATCGTTCGCTGGCAGACTTTACGCCTTTAATTACGGGTAGGGCCATATAGTTTTCGGCAAACTCGGCATATACATTTAGCATCTTTACGGTTTCTTCCACTGCTTCCTCTTGCGTTTCATGTGCGGTGTGGCCTTCCTGCCAAAGAAACTCTGCAGTACGCAAAAACAATCGGGTGCGCATTTCCCAGCGTACCACATTAGCCCACTGGTTTATTAAGATCGGCAAATCCCGGTACGATTGTATCCAGTCTTTATAAGTGTTCCAAATGATGGCCTCACTGGTTGGCCGTACCACCAGCTCTTCCTCCAATCGGGCTTCGGGATCTACGATTAATTTTCCTTTTTTATTTTCATCTGCTTTTAGCCGGTAGTGCGTTACCACTGCGCATTCTTTTGCAAAGCCTTCAGCATTTTTTTCTTCGGCCTCAAATAAGCTTTTGGGTACAAACAGCGGAAAGTAAGCATTCACATGGCCGGTATCCTTAAACATGCGGTCCAGCTGATCTCTCATATTTTCCCAAAGCGCATAACCGTAGGGTTTAATCACCATGCAACCTCTTACGGCGCTGTAGTCTGCCAGGCCGCTTTTAATTACCAAATCATTATACCATTGGGAGTAATCCTGTTTTCTTGAAGTGATTTCCTTGCTCATAAATATGTTCCGTTAGTGCTTTGCGAAATGCCGTTTAAATTAAAAAATATTTTTCTTAAAACTTTTGCAAAATTAAGGAGTTAAAGGGCAAGCACAAAGTTTGCATTTAGCACATATTTAACAGCGTATCAGCAAAAAAATGGTCTAATACCATAGAGATTTTGCAACTTTGTAATGAACTTATTTTTAATCAGGCTTTGCCTTAAACGATTTTGCCATGAACATTAAATTATTGATTAGCGCATTTGTGCTTTCTGCAATAGTAACCAGTTGCGGAACAGCCTACAAGAGCGGTCAAACCCCCGACGATGTTTATTTTTCCCCTTCAAATGAAAAATCCGGATATATTGAACAGGATAACAACCGTTATTCCAGGTATAACGACCGGGAAGAAAGGCAATTGAGAATGAAAGCATATGATTATCGCTGGAGGTATTTAGATGACTATTATGATTATTACAGCTATCGTTACAACCCCTATTATTACGGATACAATCATGGTTATTATTACAACCCCTATTACTACCCCGCCCCGGTATATTTTTACGGGCCTGTGGTAAATCCCAAAAATCATACCCCACGCATGACCGGCCTGGGAAGTTATTACAATAATAATGGCAGTGTAAAAATTGCCCAGTCCTCTCATACAAAAACGCCAACTATTAATTCTACAAAAGCGTACAGCAATACCAGCCCAGGCAGCAAAGTGGTAAGAAGAATCATTGGCAGGAGCGATAATGATTATAATGATGGCGGAAATAACAACAGGAGCTATAACCCTTCTCCCTCACCAGGCTCTTCCTCAAGCGGAAGCAATTCCGGCGGGCAAAGTATTTCAAGGCCTTCAAGAAATTAATCATCAACAGACCGGAAAACGAATCACAAATGAAGAAACTCTATATAATGATATGGGTATTATTAGGCAGTGCCGCACTTGATGCCCAGGTACCTGAAGACGCTAAATTATTCAGTTGGTACCCTCAAAACGGAACGGCACGAAGCCTGGCCATTGGTGGTGCCATGGGCTCTTTGGGAGGCGATATCAGCGCCCTCTATGTAAACCCTGCGGGACTTGGTTTTTACCGAACCAACGAGTTTGTAATTGCGCCGCAATTTGCCTTCAACAAAAATGCCTCTACTTTTATACAGCATACGAACGACACCGGTAAAAATGCATTTGCCTTAGGAACCATTGGCGTGATATTTGGCGAAGGATCAAACAAAAAAGGAAAGCGGAGCAGCGCTTTTTCTATTGGCATTTCTCAAACTGCCAATTTAAATAACCGTGTATATTATAGCGGCGTTAATGACTATAGCTCATTTGCAGAAACATTTGCTGAAGAATTGGCCAAAAGCGGTGTGAGTACTTCGGATTTATTAAACACATTGTCGCCCCTGCCCTATACGGCTGCCCCGGCCTATTATACCTACCTGATAGATATTGATACCAGCAATGGATTTAGCCAGGTGAGAGCAGCCCCCGAAAATATTTTGGATGCGGGGGGAAGTTTGCAACAAAGTTTTTTAAAAGAAACCAAAGGCGGAATATATGAACTGGCTTTAGGCGGAGCAGTAAATACCAATGACAAATGGCTGTTTGGCGGAACGCTTGGCATACCTATTATTGATTTTACCAGCACTACCACCGTTACCGAAAAAGATGCCACCGGCAATACCAAAAATGGTTTTCAATCCTTTGATTATACGGATGAATACCACTCCACAGGAGTTGGATTTAATGCAAAGCTTGGGGCTATATACCGGCCTGCAGAGTATTTCAGGTTGGGATTGGCCTTGCATACGCCTTCTTTTATGTTCTTAAAAGATGAAAGAACCACAAATCTTAATACCGTAGTGGAAGATACCTCAGGCAATGCAGAACATTTTAATGTAAGTTCTTTGCTCTTTACCAATAATGAAGCCGGCGAAGCCAATTACAGGCATTTTACTCCATGGAAAGCCATCTTTAGTGCTTCTTATGTTTTTAGAGAAATTGAAAACGTAAAAAAACAAAGGGGCTTTTTAACCGCCGATGTTGAATATGTAAATTATAAAGGAAGCCGGTTTGGCAAATCCGGTTCGGATAACAGCGCACCAAAACAATACTATACCGCCTTGAATGATGTGATTAAAGATTATTATAAAGGCGCTTTTAATTTTAGGGTGGGCGGAGAATTAAAGTTTAATACATTTATGACCCGGCTTGGATTTGCCCACTATGGCAACCCTTATGCCGATAAATCCTACAAGGCCAGCCGCACCTTAATATCCGGTGGTATTGGGTACCGCAATAAAGGCTTTTTTGTGGACCTTACCTATATCCATTCTATTACAAAAGACATTAACTATCCTTACCGGCTTGAAGACCGGAGCAACCCTTACTATGCTAGCATGAAGCAAAAAACAGGAATGATTGCGGCCACAATTGGCTGGAAGTTTTGGGAATAATTACTCAAAGCAAAAGATTATAAAATAAAAAATGCCCGGTAGTCCGGGCATTGCTTTTTAAAAGAGGTAAGACCTTATTTCACTTCTTCAAATTCTGCATCGGTTACGTTTTCACCACCTGTTGCATTGCCATCGGGCTGGGCCGCACCAGCACCCGGGTTAGGTTCTGCCTGCTGGCCACCCTGGGTTGCTTTGTACATATCTTCACTGGCGGCAGTCCATGCCGTATTTAATGCAGCTAAATGGGTATCAATGGCAGAAACATCCTGGGCTTTGTGCGCTTCTTTAAGGCTGTTTAAAGCGCTTTCGATACCTGATTTTTTATCTGCGGGAATTTTTTCACCGTATTCTTTGAGTTGTTTTTCCGATTGAAAAATCATACTGTCGGCCTGGTTGATTTTGTCCACTTTTTCTCTTGCCAGTTTATCTTCGGCTTCGTGGGCTTTTGCTTCCGATTTCATTTTTTCCACTTCATCCTTACTTAACCCGCTTCCTCCCTGTATCGTAATTTTTTGCTCTTTACCGGTACCTTTATCTTTTGCAGTTACATGCAAAATACCATTGGCATCTATATCAAAAGTAACTTCAATTTGAGGCAATCCACGGGGCGCCGGCGGAATACCATCGAGGTTGAAGGTACCCAGGCTTTTATTTTGGTTGGCCATTGGGCGCTCACCCTGCAACACATGAATTTGTACCCCGGGCTGGTTATCACTTGCGGTACTGAAGGTTTCTGATTTTTTTGTTGGGATGGTTGTATTCGAATCAATCAACCGGGTCATTACTCCACCCATCGTTTCTATACCCAGGCTCAAAGGCGTTACATCCAGCAATAAAACATCTTTCACTTCGCCGGTTAATACAGCGCCTTGTATTGCTGCGCCAACGGCCACCACTTCATCGGGGTTTACACCTTTATTGGGTTTTTTACCAAAGAATTTTTCTACCAGGTCCTGTACTTTAGGGATACGGGTAGAGCCGCCCACCAGGATCACTTCATCTATTTGAGATGCATTTAAACCGGCATCTTTCAAAGCCGCTTCGCAAGGTTTTAGGCAACGGTCAAATAATTTGTCGGCCAGGGATTCAAATTTTGCACGGCTTAATTTTTTAACCAGGTGTTTGGGCACCCCATCAACTGCAGTAATATACGGCAGGTTTATTTCTGTTTCAGAAGAAGAAGATAATTCAATCTTGGCTTTTTCTGATGCTTCTTTTAAACGTTGCAAAGCCATGGGGTCTTTACGCAGGTCAATGGCTTCTTCCGATTTAAATTCATCGGCCAGCCAGTCCATAACCACTTTATCAAAATCATCTCCACCCAGGTGCGTATCGCCATTGGTTGATTTTACTTCAAAAACACCATCGCCAAGTTCCAGTACCGAGATATCGAATGTACCGCCACCGAGGTCAAAAACAGCAATTTTTTGATCGTGCTTGCCTTTATCCAATCCATAGGTTAACGCAGCAGCCGTAGGTTCGTTTACAATACGACGAACATT
>JAFDZZ010000110.1 GCA_018266715.1 Bacteroidota bacterium | reverse complement strand
ATTTCGCCCAAAAAAACCTGGGAAGGCACAATAGGCGGGATGGTTTTGTGTGTGCTGGTAATAGGGATTGCGGCAAATTTTGTGGAACCGGCTAAGAAGGTTTTTGCCGTTAAGCATTGGGTGGTTATTGCTTTGCTTTGTGCTGTTTTTGGCACATTGGGAGATTTGCTGGAAAGTAAATTAAAGCGTATGGCCAATGTAAAAGACAGTGGTAATTTTATGCCCGGCCATGGCGGTTTTTTAGACCGGTTTGATTCCTTGTTGATTGCAACCCCGGCAGTGTGGTTGTATATTAAGTTTATTGCCCGGTTTGTTTAGTAGTTGCCAAATACATTTGTTCACTTAACTTTGTTCATCAATAAAAATTTATATAATGACCATTCATGGTGAAGGATATAAAACCATTGCACTTTGTACGCTCATTGTGGTATTGTTAAACTTGTCGGTATTTTGGTTTTTTGGAAGTTATGCCATGTGGTTTTGCATTATTTTTTTAGTAATCACCCTGGGGATGTTATTGTTTATTGTTTCGTTTTTCCGTATTCCGGCAAGGCAATTTGTATATGGTGATAACCTTGTTACAGCTCCTTGCGATGGCAAAGTGGTGGTAATTGAAGAAACTACCGATGAAGAATATTTTAAATCAAAAAGAATACAGGTTTCTATTTTTATGAGCCCGGCAAATGTGCATGTAAACCGAAATTCAATAAGCGGAACAGTAGTTTACAGCCAGTACCATAAGGGTAAATACCTGGTGGCCTGGAATCCCAAATCTTCAACCGAAAACGAACGGCATAGCGTGGTAATTGCACAGGGAAGTACCGAAGTGTTGATTAAACAAATTGCCGGGGCTTTAGCCAAACGCATTGTGAATTACCTGCATGTAGGGGATAAGGTAAAACAAAACGAAGAGCTGGGTTTTATAAAATTTGGCAGCCGGGTAGATTTATTGTTGCCTTTGAACACTAAGATAAATGTAAAGCTCAATGAAACGGTTAAAGGCGGGGTTTCAATAATTGCAGAAATTTAATTTTTTTTAGAAATGATAGTTGTTATTACCGGAGCCAGCCGGGGCATTGGCAAAGCTATTGCCGAAAAATTTAATGAAAAGGGAAATACTTTGCTGCTCTGCAGCAGGAACATCAACCTTTTGGAATTAGCCGCCGGCGAACTGCGCCAAAAAAATACGGCAACCATTAAAATATTTGCTGCGGATTTATCACAGCCCGCCGAAGTACTGAAATTTGCCGAATTTTGTTTGCAGGATGGGGCGCCAGATCTATTGATTAATAATGCCGGTCATTTTATTTCGGGCAAAGTGTACAATGAGGCCGACGGGCAGTTGGAGCGCATGTTAAACATCAACCTCTTTAGTGCCTATCATTTAACCCGTGCCGTTTTGCCCGGCATGATAAAAAACCGTTCGGGCCATATTTTTAATATTTGTTCCGTAGCTTCTTTACAACCCTATCATGAAGGCGGCAGTTACAGTATAAGCAAATATGCATTAAAAGGCTTTAGTGAAAATTTAAGGCAGGAGCTAAAGGGCAAAGGAATAAAAGTTACGGCGGTTTATCCCGGTGCGGTGATGACGGAATCCTGGAGCGGGTTTGATAATAGTCAAAATCGCATTATGGAAGCATCGGATATCTCCGAAATGATTTATAGTTCTTCAAAACTGTCTTCCCAGGCGGTGGTGGAAGATATTGTGATACGGCCGCAACTGGGAGATTTGTAACCTCCTTTAACAGATTCTTACCATCATTTACTTTTTATAACATAAGCCACAACTGGGTTTGGTTTACCTTTGCATTTTGTATATGCAGTTTATAGTTACACGATTAGGGCTTACGGTATTTTTATTAACCGGTGCTTTGTTTTTACAGGCACAGTTAAAAATTACGGCAAGTATTTCTCCGGGGGTGATTTATCAAAATGAATATGCTACCTATCGTGTGGTTATGGAAAACGGTACGGGAGTGCAAAAAATTTCCTTACCGCCCGGTTTCAAAAATTTTTACCTGGTGAGTGGCCCTAATGAAGAGTTTTGGGAAAGCTCCTTAAATAACCAACCGACCAAAAAATATTATGCCGTAAATTATATTATTCAACCTAAAATTTCCGGTAAGCTTTCACTCGGCAGCGCTTCTGTTAGCGTAAATGGAAAATCATACACTACATCGGCATTGCAATTAACCGTATTAAACAACAGCTCTTCTGCTAATCAAACACAGCAAAATTATCCTTTTACTTATGCCCAGCCTGCACAGGATAATACCCGGGAACCGGAAGAATTCAAAGAATTTATTTTAAAAAAAGGGGATGATATAAACAAGAAGGTTACGGCGAATATGCACCTTGTTTTGGAGGCCAGCAAACAATCCTGCTATGTTGGCGAGCCATTAGTGGCCTCATATAATTTATATACCCGGCTTAAAAGCAATAGCCAGTTACAAAAAAGCCCTTCCTTTAATGGCTTTTCTGTTATTGATTTGCAGCAGCCGGATGATTATGGGTTTACCCGTAAAACCTTGCAGGGAAGAGAATATAATGTTTACAGTATTCGAAAAGTGCAGTTGTATCCACTACAGCCTGGAAATTTTGAACTGGAAACCGCCATTTTAAACAACGAGGTGCAATTTCTAAAACCCGAAGCAGCCGCCAACCCTAATGTGGTTTATAATTTATACAACGGCATTGGTGTAAACCCCAAAGATGTAATAACCGAAAAAATAAGCCTTGCTTGCAAGCCGGTAATTATTGTGGTAAAACCACTGCCCGAAAAAGACAAACCCGCTGCGTTTAACGGCGCTGTAGGCCAGTTTAACATGAGTGCAACGGTGGAAAAAGGGACGATGTCAACCGACGAGTCCGGTAAGTTAAGAATTGCAATATCCGGAAGCGGCAATATGCAATTAATTACAGCGCCGGAAGTAAAATGGCCGGAAGGGGTTGAAGCTTTTGAAACAAAACTTACGGATGATTTGAATACCCTTACCGTTCCGGTTTCCGGAACAAAGTATTTTGATATTCCGTTTAATATACCTAAAGAAGGAATCTATACCCTACCGCCAATTCAGTATGCTTATTTTGATCCCGGAAGTTCATCGTATAAAAAAATAACTACTGCGCCAATTGCAATTACCGTAACAAAGGGAACGGGAACAAAAGCAGGACTGGCCCATCTTCCCGTAAATTCAAAAGAACCCTTAAGCCCGCTTAACCGCTTATTTCAAAACCGGCCATTAGTGGTTACCCTTATTGCGGCATTTATTTTTACCGGGTTAATTTTTTGGTTAAGGAAAGAGCAAAGGAAAGAAGAGATTAAGGATGCCTTACTAAATGAGCAGGAAAAAATACAACGAAGGCAGGAAGAAGAATTGCAGCGGTTGTTTATTCAAAAAGTTGCGCTTGCTCAAAATGCACTTAAGCAGTCGGAAGCCTGCTTAACCGGTGAACGCACGGGGGATTTTTATGGAACACTCAATCGGGAATTTAAAAAATTTCTTTCTGAAAAATTAGGGATACACCGGGAAGAGATCAGCAATACTAAAGTGATAAATGCCATGGACAAAATGGGGGTTCATCATGAAACAATCCTTCAAGCCCAAAGCTTGCTGCAGGACCTGGACCGGCAGGTTTATAGCCCAATAGCAACACAGGAAAACAAGCAGGAAATGTATGACAGGGTACAACACATCGTTCAATATTTAAACCGCATTAACCGTGATACAGTTACTCGGTAAACCGGTAACCCACACCTCTTACCGAATGGAAGTACCGGGGATTACGGCTGTCTTCCTCAAAATATTTTCTGAAACTAAGGATGAAATTATCAATGGTTCTTGTGGTGGGATAAACATTGTATCCCCAAACCGCCTGTAAAATTTTTTCACGGGTTACTACCTCGTTTTTATTTTCGATCAGCAGCTTGAGCAGCATAATTTCTTTTTTGGTAAGGGTGAGCTTCTCGGCGTTTTTCCCAAATGCTTCCAGCGCTTTAAAGTCAATTTTATTTTTGCCAAAATGATAAATATCCGGTAACGGATTTTTAAGCGCAATTTGCTCGCTTTTTTTGATGAGGTTTTGCACCCTAAGTAATAATTCTTCAAGGTTAAAGGGTTTATTAAGGTAGTCATCTGCGCCTTTTTTTAAACCCAGTACCCGGTCGGCGCTGTTGTTTTTTGCGCTAAGAATCAGCACCGGAACATTATTGCCGTTAATTCTTAAATTTTCTAAAACGCTGATGCCATCAATTTCCGGGAGCATAATATCCAAAATAATTACATCAAAATGCTCCTGTTGAATGGCTTTTAAAGCTTCGGCGCCGTTATAAGCGCTGCTTATGGTATAGCCTTCCAACTCAAGATTGAGCTTTAAAGCCTCCTGGAGGTTTTCTTCATCTTCTACAAGTAATATGGAATATGGTTGGGTTGGCATGGGGATCACTATTATACAGCTAATGGGATGCTAAAGGCAAAGATACTGCCTCCACCGGGGTTATCACTTACATTAATTTTACCGTTATGGGTACGTATGATATTTTTTACCAGGTAAAGCCCAAGGCCGGTTCCTTTTGCTTTTTTGGTAGCTTCATTACCCAACCGGTAGTGGCGCTTAAAAATATTTTGTTTTTCATGGCCGGGGATGCCGGGCCCCTGATCGGCTACGGAAAATATAGCCTGTGCTTCTTTTATGCACAATACCACATTTATACTTTTATTTTTTGGTGAATATTTTAATGCATTTTCCAAAAGGTTGTTGATGGTGATTTGCAATAAAATAGCATCACCCAATATATTGATGTTTTCTTCCACTGATGCGGTAATTACCCTATCGGGATACCGCTGCATATATTCCTGTATCAATTTTTTAGTGATTACCGAAAGCTCCGTTTTCTCGGGGTTGTATAAATACCCCCCGTCTTCTATTTGAGAAGAGAGCAATAGATTATTGCTTAAATCATTGAGCCGGTTGGCTTCCTGGAGGGTATTATGAAGCAGGCGTTGCTGCCGGGTTTCATCTAAGCTATGTTTAAGCAGGGTTTCTAAATTAAGTTTGGCAACGGCAATGGGTGTTTTTAATTCATGGGTAATGGCCATCATAAAACTTTGCTGCTGCTGGGAGTGCCTGAGTTGTTTCCTTATGGCCCTAAATACAAATACGGCCCCGGTTACAATCAGTAAAAAAAAAATGGAGCCTTCGCCAACGTATTGGGCAATTTTTAATTTTCGCTCTTTTTCAATACTATAAATTTTGGAAGTATAATGGCTGTCGCTTTGCGTTATTTCGGCTTTACGGATTTCCACCATTTTTTGGTTTTGTTGCATCAGCGCAATAAACCACCATACCAGCGCAGCAATAATATAGGAAAGTAATACCCAGTAAATAATATAAATGCGTTTTATTTTCCTGGGTTTTATGGTCATGGCAAAAATTAATTCCTTTTATCAAGCCCCCATGAAAGTTTGTTGCGGAGGGTTTGCAAAAAATTATTTTCATTAAGGCGGATTAGGTTGATGCCGAATTCTTCTTTCTTAATGGCAATTTGCACTTCTTTGGGTACGGTTTCTTTTCGGCTGTCAAGCGTACAGATGAACCCATCGGTACGCCCTTCAATTTCAAAAGAAACAATATTATTATCCGGTATAATAATGGGCCTTATATTTAGGTTGTGTGGCGAAACAGCCGTAATTACAAAACTTGCACTATCGGGAAAAACAATGGGGCCATTGCAACTTAACGAATACCCGGTAGAGCCGGTAGGTGTTGCAACGATGAGCCCATCTGCCCAATACGTATTTAAAAGCTCCCCATTTAAATAGGTATGTATTTTAATCATTGGGGAAGAGTCTTTTTTATGCAATGAAAATTCGTTCAATGCATAAGGCGTATCTCCAAAAAGAGGAATATTGGCATCCAGGTGCAATAAGGTACGTTTGTCTGTAACAAATTGCCGGTTTACCAATGCTTCAATAGCCGACTGAAGTTCCTCTTTGCCAATATTGGCTAAAAAACCAAGCCGGCCGTAGTTAATTCCCAAAACCGGTATGCCGGTGTCTTTTACAAAAGTAACCGTATCCAGCAGGGTGCCGTCGCCACCAAGGCTGATCATGCAGTCAATGCTGTCATCCATATCGGAGCTGGAATTAAAGGTGGAGTAGCTGCCTTTAATATCAATTGCCGAATAAAACTGGTTAAAAAAATCCTGGAAAAAAACAGGTTCTACATTTTGTTTTTTAAGCTCCTGCAAAAGCAGGTCAATTTCTTCCCTTTGGGTAATTTCCAATCCACGGCTGTAAATAGCGATTCTCATAATTGAAACCGGCGCTTTAAAAGCCTCCGGTTAAATGTAAAAATAAGCCCTTTTCGCCTAACTGGTTAAAGGAGTAGTCTAATCTTACCGTAACATCATAAAGCGTTATCACATCCAATCCCAATCCCGTGCTGTATAATAATTTATTATTCAGCTTTGCCCGTGCATCCGCCCGGCTATAAACATAGCCCGCATCTCCAAACACTTTGGCATAAAATGCAAACGGAATGTAGGGAACAATTTTGTTTTTTATAGGAAAGGGTATTTTAAAATCAACGATTTTTTTTCGCCAGGTCGTTTTAACCAATGAGGCCCAGGAGCCGTCAATAACATAATATTCAAGCCCCCTTAAATTTAAGTCGCCATAGCCCAATGCCCGGCGGTTGATATAGGCCTGGCGAAAGGGTAATTTTATTCTTCCCCAAAGTTCTGTACTGAAATACCATCCTTTACCCAGGTTGAAATAACGGTTGTAAGCTGCATCTAGCGACAATAAATTGATTCCGCCGCTAAATGCCAATCCTCTTTTTAATACACTTAACCCGTATGATTTTCCCGATAAAGGATAATTAATATTATTTACATTGAGGTAACTATAATTATAGCTCAGGTCAATGATATTTTTTTTTGCAGAAGAATCATTAAAGTACGACGGGTTGTAATGTTGAATTACAGAATCAGAAACCTGCATATACGTGTAACCCGCCTGGTACCTGTGCCGGCTAAAATAGCCTTTCCGGGAGCTGTAATGGCCGTAAGCCTGGAAAACGTTTCGAACAAAGGTTTTTTGATTGTTGTATTGCTGTAATTTATTAGTTGCAGATGTGGCAAAAGAAATTTCACGGTTTTGTGTAAAGCCTGCGCTAAAGCCAAAGCCTTCATCTAATTTACTGTTGCTGTAGGGTGCTGAATATTGTACGGCATAATTCCGGGCATAGCCATTGAGTAAAATAAAACGCAGTTGGTCCCGCCGGCCGCTGAAATTATAATGTACAAAACGTAAGCCGTAAATAACCCGGCTAAAACTGTAATGATATACATTAGCCCATTCATTAAAATTTCGGTCAACCAGTTGAAATTGTGGGGTAGGGTATAGATACCATTTTTCGGTAACCGTAACATAAATGTCAATAGTGGAATGTTCTTTAAAAACAGGTTGAACCCATACTTCTGAAAATAAATTGGTATTATAGATTAACTGGCGGGATAGCTCAAGATTGTAGGCAATTTGTGAAGCGATAGTGTAATCGCCGGCTTTAAATTTCATTTCCCTTTCAATGATATAGGATTTTGTTTTTCTATTACCGGTGATCAAAATTTTATCTACCCTCAGTTTTGCGGTGTCGGTAGAAACCTGCTGAATTGTTTCCGGTGGAGAAAGTTGGGGTTCCTGGGCTATTACACCTAAAGAAAAGCCCCCAAAAAGCAGGAGTAAGAAAAGTTTCATGCAGCAACAGGCGCTTTAAATATCAAGATACTTCATGAGATGGCTATAATTACTGTCAATTTCATTTTCAAATTTTTCACTGCCGTAATGATAAACCACTTCAAATTCGTGCCGTTCGAAACTGGCTACCAATGCTGCAATTTCCCGGTTGTTAACATGCAGCGTTACAGTAAAAGTACCGGTGTTGTGATCGGTTTGGGTATTCAGGTGCAGGATGTGGCAGTCGTTATTTTCAACCAGCCGGCTGATTTCTGAAATGGAAAATTGAGCCCGTTCTATTTTTAAAACAATAATACCCCCAATTTCATCTGCACCGGCAAAATTGCCCATTATTTTCAAAAGGTCGCTGGTGGTTATGGCGCCAAAATATTCCCTCTGTTGGTTAACTACCGGTACCAGGCTGCTATCATGTTTCAGGCTGTATTCAACAGCATTCAAAAAATGAATATCGTTTAAAATCGCATCATGTATAAAATATTTTTGAAGGGCTTCTAAAATGAGCGGTTCATCTTCCTGGTCCAGCAGGTCTTCTTCACTTACCAGGCCAAGGAATTTTTTTTCGGAAACAACCGGAAGGTGAGTAACCCGGTAATCGTTAATGAGGTGCAAGGCCTTACTCACCGTGTCCGATAGCTGGAGTTGTGGAATATTTTTATTTATATGGTCAATAGTTAGCATATTGCTAGTTTGTAACGGGTTTTACCAATTAGATATTGTATGAATGTAAATTGCTTATTAAGCAGACAAAAATTTTTGTTAAACCGTTGCAGCAGGTGTTTTCAATTTTAAAAGAAAACCTTCAAGAATTTTGTTAAATTCATCCGGAACTTCCATCATTGGGGCATGCCCGCATTTATCAATAAAATGTAATTCGCTATTGGGAATTAAGCGGTTAAATTCTTTGGCAACAAATGGTGGAGTAATGGTATCGTTATTGCCCCAAATAAGGCAGGTAGGTTGTTTTACCTGGTTAAGTTCTTCTCCAAGATTGTTTCTAATGGCACTTTTGGCGAGTGCAATAATCTTAATAACTTTTAGCCGGTTATTGGTAATTTCAAATACTTCGTTCACCAACTCATCGGTGGCCATTGCCGGATCGTAAAAGGTAAGCGCCGTTTTACCACGGATGTATTCTTTATCGCCCCTTTTGGGATAGGTATCACCCATGCCACTTTCAAAAAGGCCCGAACTCCCGGTAAGGATTAAAGATTTTATTCGTTCCGGATGTTTTAAAATATGCACCAGGGCCACGTGGCCACCTAAGGAATTCCCTAACAGGTGAATGGATTCATAATTTCGGCTTTCAATAAACTTGTGTACAAATTTTTGTAACCCGCCCACAGAAGTATGCAATAAATCCAAATCAAGAAGGGGCAACATGGGTACCACCACTTTATGGGTTTTATTAAAATACTCAATTAAATGTTTAAAATTGCTTAAAGCTCCAAAAAGGCCATGTAGCAGCAATAAGGGTTCACCGCTTCCTTCCTCAATATATTTAAATTTCCCGTCTTGTTTTACCTGGTAACTCATCTATCAATAATAAAAAGATATGGTTTATTTTAAGCTAAAATACTCTTATTAATGCAAAAAGCCATCTTTTAAATGAAATTGTAAGGGTAAATTACTGATTTATAACCATCCTGCATAAAATTTTAATAGTATTCACCAGGTATATTGGTGTTGCTTATCAATTTATTTTTAAAGGGATAAAAAAAGCCTTCCATTACAGAAGGCCCTTTAATTGGAATGGGGGTTAACTATTGTTTCAAAAATCTAATAACCTGTTTTTTGTCATTTTCCATTATCTCGCCGGCATAAATACCCGGGGGTAGTTCATGAACATCGGTAGTAACCTGGCCGCTACCATTAAGCAGGGTTGTTTTTACCAGTTGCCCCTGCGTATTGTAGATTTTCAATTTTGTATTAGATAGGTTAATATCGGTATTGATCTTTAAATCACTCCTTGCAGGATTAAGGGGAATAAGATATCCTTGTTTTCCAAAGTCAATCATTTTTATTTCGGTAAAACTTGATTTACCATCAATATCCACCTGCCTGAGTTTATAATAATTTTTGCCGCTAAAGGGTTGAACATCTACAAAACTATAACTGCCGGATTGCATACCGGTACTGTTTACAAAACCAAGGGGTAACCAATGGAGTGCATCCTGGCTGCGTAATACTTCAAATCCCTGGTTGTTTATTTCATTGGCCGTGCTCCATTTTAGTAATGTTCTGCTGCCCTGCTTGCTTGCGGTAAAACCGGTGAAATGAACCGGCAATGGCGAAGCATTGTTTCTTTTGTGTTTTAGCATCCAGTTATACACGTTTTGATCGGCAAAGCCACTGTACCCATATTGATTTAGGTTTAAGCTGAAGCCATGCGTAAGATCGTGGCCCGAAATACCAAAATAAATAATTTTTTGAGCTATAGGTGTGCCATTTACGGTGTTGGTATTATCTACAAAATAATTGGTATTGCTTACCGGCACTACATTATCATAGTTATTGTGCAAGGCCAAAATGGGTAAATCGGTAGCCGCCATATTTTGACAAAAGGTTGCATTGGGCGACCATGCACCTGCGCCAGGTACAATGGCTGCAACCCGGTTAGAGTAAGTGGCATTTTCGCCTGCATAGGCCCATACGGCACCGCCTCCCAAACTAAAACCACTTAAGTAAATGCGGTCAATATCCACTTTATAGTTAGTAATGATGTAGTCCAGCATGGTATTGATGTGGCCACTCCAGGGATTTGTGGTAAACTGAGGGGTAATTACAATAAACTTAAAATTTTGTCCTCCAACCGTAAACGATGTAGGCCAACTGCCTGCATTGATTAAGTTGGCAGGTCCATGGCGCAATACGGTGCTTAGGTTGGTTGTACCATTGCCCAGTTCGCCTATTCCGGGTATAAACACAATCAGCGGAAATTTTTCGGTGGGGTTATTATTATATCCTTGTGGCAGGTATTCATAATAACCATTACTTACCGGGCAGGTGGTTACACCCGGCTTAGCTGTAAATGATTGGGCTATAACTGCTAATGAAGCCATAAGGCCGCAAAGCATTAAAAAGTAGTGTTTTTTCATAGTGAATATTGGCATTTGTTACCCGGTATAACATTAAATGACCGGGTTTTATTGCTCTAAAACCCCAGTATTTATTTATATTTTAGAAGAAAACCGGAAAAATAATACTAAGAAAAAGTTGGATAGTAGTAGAGCCATCGTAATTGAGTAGAAAGATTACGATATACTGCTTAAAACGCCTGTTTTTGGAAGAAATCCTGTAACTGCATAATTGCCCCTTTGAAAAAAGGAATAATATTGCCCAGGGCATCTAAAATACCGGGAGCTAATGGGTAAAGTATTGAATAGGATTGAGAATTTTCAATATAAGAAGCATTGATGAGCTGCATTTGGGTTGCATAAAATAATAGCACGCTAAAAAATACGCAATAAATGAGTACGTAAAAAATCATTCCGCCTATACGGTTTATCCATCCAAGCAGTAAAGTTTCCACAGCGGTTTGCAGCAACTTTGCAAGTAGGTTAATGGCTAAAACGATAAGAATAAATACCAATAAAAACGAAAAAAGGGGGAGCCATTTGCCCAAAGATGAAAAATGAGGAGCTAATTTTTCAGAAGCTACCGCAGAAAATTTAATAGCAGCTGCTATGCCGGCAATAAAAGCTATAATGGAAAACAACGCAACGATTAACCCTTTGCGGTATCCTTTAACAATTCCTGTAAGCAGGAAGAAAAAGCAAATGAGGTCTAAAAACATGGTAACGTTTCGTTAACTGGATAGAAGCTCTTTTACAATACCCGAAATGGTTTTGCCATCGGCCTTGCCGGAAAGCTGTTTGGAAGCTATGCCCATTACCTTGCCCATATCTGCGGCAGTGCTTGCGCCCGTTTCGGCAATAATGGATTTTACGGCAGTTGTAATTTCTTCTTCCGTTAATTGCTTGGGCAAAAATTTTTCGATGACCTCCATTTCTTCTTTTTCTTTTTGTGCAAGGTCAGTGCGCCCTTGTTGCGTAAATATATCCAGGCTGTCTTTTCGTTGTTTCATCATTTTCTGTAAAAATTTTTGCTCGGTGGCTTCATCAATTTCGCCACCGGCTCCGGGTTCGGTTTTAGCTTTTATAATTTCGGCTTTTATGGCCCTTAGGCTGCGTAATACGGCTTCATTTTTTGATTTCATGGCCTCTTTCATTTCGGCCATAACTTTTTGTTCTAATGACATAAAAAATAGGTTTATCGGTAAAAAAATCAGGCATCTTTAAATCAGCCGGCAGGGTTTACCAGCTTGGATTTAAATTTTTTATCAAAATTGCCTGCAAAGGTTTTTATTTCTTCTGATAGCTCATTTTGACCCGTGGCTTTTTGAAATGTTTCTGCAAGGGTAAAAAACATCTGGTAAACAAAATCGCCCATTTCATCTACCATCATATCTTTTGTCCATAAATCAATTTTAAGGGTATTTTTTTCCATGCCATCCCAAAAACCCAGGCACATGGCTTTTGCCCTTTGTACCTTATCGGAGCCCGTTTCGCTTGCCGACCAATTGATTTGCTCCGGCATTTTTTTTTCGTCTAAATGGATATCTATTTGTATGGATGATTTTTGCATAAAGAGACTGTTTAATCGGCGGCAAAGTTAAGGCAAATAAGGTATGTGGCAGATTATTGAATGGCTTGCCATAATAATGATGATGCATGGGCCCAGGTATAGCGTTGAGAATACTCCAATCCTTTTTGTATATATTGCTTTCTTAAGGTTTCATTTTTGTAGAGTTCCGATAATTGTTCGGCCAGCCCGGCATCTCCATATTGAGCATAAAGGGCTGCATCTTCAAAAGCAGCCTGGGTACTCTTGTTTTTGTAGGTGATGAGCGGGGTGCCGCATTTAAAGGCATAAATACCCAGGTTGTCAGCCACTATTTTTTCGGGCAAATAAATAAAGGCATAAGCCGATGCCAACAGGAGGGCGGTTTCATCCAGGTTAGGCGTGTTTATGAAGACGAGATCATCTTTAAACCGGTAGCTGTTCAAATTGGGGATGGCCTCCTGGGCGGTTAGCTGATGTAAAAAAAGCACCAGTTTCATTTCGGATTTGTGCCATTTTTTAAAAATACTGAAGGCCTTAAGTAGTGGGATCGTTTGCTGTTTATTACCCAAAGTAACCTGTGCAGCAAAAAAATCTTTTTCGTTGCTGTATTTTTTCTTAATCGCTTCCTGGGCTTCAATGGTAATGGGTCTGTAGCTATCCTCAATGCCAAAGTAAATAGTTTGAAACCTGCTGATCCCTGTAAACTTCTCTTCGAGTTGTTGTTGAATAACCGGGCTTGCCGTGAGTACCCGGGTTGCTTTTTTGAGAAAATATTTGAAAAACCGTTTGCGATAATTTTTAAAGGAGGATTCATTTATTTTAATATCGGTAAACCACTCGGGCAGCAGCATTATTTGCCGTACGGCTCCGGGTTTAAAAGAAAGGATGCCGTTTTCGGTAATAAAAATACCGGCTTGCCGCAATTTTAGCAGGTTGGGTAATTTATAATTGTACCAGTAGTGCAGCATAATGCTGCTTTTTAAAGCCGGGGCAATTATTTGAACACTACAGTTTTGGGGCAGGTTTTTTGGCACAGCGGCGTTTGTGAAAAACACGATTTGCACGTTGGGGTTTTGCTCTGCAATACGCAGCAGGCATTCATAAAGATGGGCCGTTGGCGGATGAAAGGAAAGGATATGCGCCGCAATGGTCATGGCAATAATTTAGCGAAGCCGTTTCAGTTTTACGGTTTCAATACGGGTATTGCTTACGCTCATAATGTCATATTCAAAGTTGCCGATAATAATTCGTTGTTTTTCTTTGGGAATAAACCCGTTGTGTTCAATAATATATCCCGAAAGTGTTTCAGCCTTTTCTTCCCGGCTAAAATCCAGGGTATATTTTTCTTCAATATAATCCAATTCCATCCGCCCGCTAAAAATAAATTCATTTTCGGAAATTTGTTTTTCTATAAATTCTTCCACATCATCATACTCGTCATTTATTTCCCCGAATATTTCTTCCAGGAGGTCTTCCATGGTTACAATACCCGCCGTTCCTCCAAACTCATCCACTACCCAGGCAATGCTCCTGTGGTCTTTACTAAATTTGCTCATAAGGTCGGTAGCGCTCATGGTTTCGGGCACCATGGATATGGGCATTAAAATGTTCTGTACCGCACCCGGTTCTTTAAACAAATCCAGCTGGTGAATATAGCCAACAATATTGTCAATGTTTTTGTCGAAAATAATTAACCGGCTTAATCGTTTTTCTATAAAAATTTTTCGGATGTCTTCAAAAGGCGTGTGAAGGTCTGCGGCAATAATTTCTCTCCTGGGTACCAGGCATTTTCTAAGCTTGGTTTCACTTAAAGACAAGGCATTGTCTAAAAGTTCTTTATTAAATTCCGATTCTTCTTCTTTTTCTTCTGCCGTAGCCATTTTCATGGTATCCATAAATTGCTCCAGATCTGCTTTTCTTAATGGCTCCTGGTTTTTTCTAAGGCGCACATCAAGAATAGTTTTTAAAAACCATTCAGACAGGCGAACAAATAATGTGGCTACCGAAGAAAATATAGTATAAAAAAAATTGGTGATATAGCTAATGATGCCATTGCTGATTACACTATTGTTTCGTGTGCGGAAATACGCTTTAAATACAAATTCTACAATTAAAAATATGGAAGTGGACAAAATAGTTTCTACCAGCAACTTGATCCATTTTACATAGGCGGATGCTTTTTGAGGGATGTGGCGTTCGATCCATTGCCATATTGGAAATAGCATATCGCCAACCAATAAGCCGTAAACCACTAATAGTACATTTACGGCAACCAGGATGGTGGTAATGAAATGAGCCGGTTTTTCGGCATAGCGGCTCCATAATTTTCCGCTGTAGGTACCTTGTTTTTTATTGAGCTCAATCGATAATTTATTTGCCGAAATGAAGGCGATCTCAATCCCCGATAAAAAACCCATAAACAGTAAGGAAATAATAATTGCCAAAAATGCGATGGGATCCATAGAATAAAAATAATTAAAAAATCGGCATTTCTTAAGGTTTGGCAAAAGGGAAAAGAATAAGAAAGGGGAAAATTTTCCTTTTTGGGAAATAACGGTCGTTAGAATTTTTAATTCACAACTTTATTGGCGCAACTGCTGCTGGCAAAAGCTTCGGGCTTGGCCTTAAATGCAAAACCCATTCCCAGGATGTATCCCATGGCTTCCCGCAAGGCTTCATTGCTTTTAAAATGTGGATTGGTATTAATGTCTGCATGAACTTCCATGTCCACGTTATAGTCGGTAAACAGTTGGCAAAGTTCATAAGCAATTTCAATACTTTTTGCCACTTCAACCAGCATGCGTTCTTTAATACTGTATTGGTGGCCGGTTTTTTCGTTATGGATAAACATAAAACCGCCGTGTCCTTCTCTTAAAAAAACAATTACCGTAGCAAATTCGGTTTCCTTTCCTTTTACCTGGCTGTCGGTTCCAATACAAACTTTAAGCCGGTAGCCATTTGCCGTTTCTCTTTTAATGGCGCTTTCCACCGCATCTTTTATGGGTAATTTTAGGGTGTCTCCATTGAATTTTCTCCAGAGCATAGTATATTAAGTTTTTTAAATTTACTTATTAATTTAAAAAAATCAATAAAACATACCTCATCAAAAGGCAAAACTGTGGATATGTAGATAATTTTTTACGTATAGCCTGTTTGTAAACTTTGGTTTGGTTACAATAGGAGGAACCCCGGCATAAGCTGCCAGTTTACAAGAAGTTTATAAATTGAAATTAGCGCAGGTACACGGCTTCGAACCTTGCCAATGGGGCCATTCTTGCTTTATTGAGAAATAAAGTATCCCCAACAAGGTTATAATTATCTGCTTTATTTAATACTTCAAAAAATTCGGTTTCATGATGCGCATCTATACAAGCCCTTTGGGTAGCGCCCATGTTTAAAAAACGAATTCGGCTTGCTGCTTCATTTAACTCATATTTTCCAAAAATAATATTACAACCTCCATAACCTTTTACGCTGCTATCTGCATCATTTAGGATAAAATAGGCTTCCTGTGCCTTACCTGAGGTACTTAAAGGCCGCCGGTTTAATTCTTTTAATACCCAATATTTTTGGCTAATACCATTGCTGTTGAGCTGTTTAAAAACATACTTATCAGCAAGGGCGCCTGTAACTTTATTACCCGATTTATCGAGCAGGGTAATGGCGCCGGTACCCATTTCAAATAAAGACGTATCGGCTCCTTCAATTAATTGAAGGGTATTGCCGCCGGTAGAAGCAATTGAACCCGACCTGTAAAAAACCGTATCTTTTTTACCCAGGTACTTGCTCCACTCTTCAAAGCTATTATCGTTTTTAAGGTGGATAACGGTTTCTATCCCTTCACAATCCGCACAAGGCGTAATACTTTTATAATAGCCATGGTTGATGTTTAAGTTTTTTGAAGCAATACCGGAATCCGAATGGGTGGTTAAGTCTGTGCCGGATTTATTGGGTAAACAGGAAATGAAAGAAAGGAAACAAAAAGCTAATGAGGATAATAGGGCTGCCGTTATTTTTTTCATGGTATGAGATGGGTTAAACTTTTTTTTTATAATTCCCAAAAGTACAATTAATAAAATAAAAAGAGGCCGGTCCCTAACACCGGCCCCTAACTTACACATGAATCTACCTTACTGTCTTAAAATTTTTTCTGTTTGTGTTAGATTGTTGCTGTTGATCTGTAGGACATAGATTCCTGAAGGCTTTCCTTGCAGGTTAATATGGTTAAGGCCTTTTGTGCCATTTCCTTTCATAATGAGCCGGCCATTACCGTCAAATAAAATGTATTGATAAGTTTCGGGTGCATTTACGAGCAAATCATTTTGAACTAAGGTGGAAACCTGGAAGGAAGGTAGTTTTTCTGTTGCCCTCAGGGCTATGATATTGCTGTAAGCCTGCTGATCTATTTCTGAAACTACATTTAAACGGTAATACAGTATTTTGCTCTTCCAGGGGGTGTAGGAAAAATTGCGGTTATTGGTTGGCGTTTGCGTAAGTGCCGAAAAGTGGATACCATCTTCAGAAACCTCAAGGGTTTGCGTTTTAATGGGTTCATCTGCAATGATATTCCAATGCAAACTGTGTTTATTGTTTTCGGATTTTCCGGTTAATGCAATATCCCTTATGGGTAAAGCGCCCCTAACAGCCGTAATGCTGTAAGATCCAATGCTGCCGTAATCGCCGGTATTGTTGTTTCCCGTTCCGGATATTACCAAATAATATAACCCGGCATTCAAGGTGCTGTCAAAGGTTATATTCATTTTGTCCAGCGGGTTATAGGTTTGTATTAAAGTTTTTGAGGCATCATATAGTTTTACCATTACATCCAGGTTGGCGCCGGTATTTGTTTCGTTTAGGCCAAAGGGTTTTACTTCAAGGTGTAATAAGGCTTTTGCAGTCATCGTAAACCGAAAAGCATCTTTGTCGGTATTGTGGCTAATAATACCTTCGGCAGAAAACGTATTGGTGCCGGCTAAAAAAGTGTTGTTGTCCAGTTGCTCATCATAATCATCGGTTCGGTAACCAAATCCGTTTAAAGAGATGATGGTGGTAAGATTATCTTGTGTGCTGGTACAGCCATAGGGCGTTGGGCCATCGTTCCATCCGGTCATATTACTATAGTAGCTGTTGCCCATTACGGGCGCCCAGCTTGTTTCGCCTGTTCCGGCGCCCAAACTATAGGTTTGGGTTAAGTTACAGTTGTTGTCATATGATGATTGGTGAGCCAGTCCAAGAGTATGCCCGCTTTCGTGGCTGCAGCATTCAGCAATAAATTTGGGGTTGTACAAAAGGCGATCGGTAAAAACAAAGCCCGGTGTATCATCGCCCCAGGTAAACGAGCCGATATAAGAAACACCTCCCACACCTGTGTACCAGGCACTGGTTGGCGTTACGATAATGCGCATGCGGTTACTCACCGGTGCGGCTAAGAAAACGGTAGAGTCGGTGGTAATATTAATATTAAAAGGGCGAAAATCTTCAGCAACCCTGTTATACACTTCGGTTATTTGAGCCGTGTTTAACCCGCTTGGCGCACATTCAAAGTAAGCGCCGGAACGCCATCCTGCTGATTGTACACTTTGTCCATCAAAGTCAAGGAAAAGCGTGGCCTGGGCCGATGACCAACTGCTTAATTTTGGGGCCTGTGCATAGGAAAGGGTTAGGTTTGCACAAAGGGCTAATATGATTAAGGTAAAGTTTTTCATTGTGTCAGAATTGGATTTTAGCGGATAATGGTTATTGGATATTACAAGGTTCAAATATTTTATCGGTTTGGGTTTTCTTCATGATGTAACTACCCGTACTTTGTTTTTTAATTTCATATCCGTCTGCTGCATCAGGATTAATAATTCTTCCGCTAAACGAAACCAATTGATCCGCATGGCTGGTTTGCGCCAATTGCAACAAGGTGTTTTGCCATTGATTGGATTGAATGATAAGGATGCGTAGGTTGTGGTATTTTTGTACGTTAGAAATTACCTTACCCGAAAATGTAAAGTTTTGAGCCAGGGGAATATTTACCGATTGGCCATTACTGTTTTGAAAAGCCAACCTAATGGCGGATTCATCTAAATTAATGCTGGAAGGAAAGTTGGCAAAAATTGCCGGTTTGTTTAATTGCGCCTTGCTTGAGGATAGAATGCATAAAAGCAGAGCGAGTAAGGCAAATACAGGCTTTTTCATAAATATTGGTTTAAGGGAGAATTAGGTATTCTCTCATCTAAAACGCAATATTGATTGGTTTATTATCTGTAAGGGTAAATTTAATAGGCGCCGGTACTCAATAGCACCATGGTACAAGCCTCCTGTGTAACAATCCCTTTTTTTAGCGCAAGTTCTTCCAGTTCAGGGTTTTCTGTTCCGGGATTAAAAATGATGCGCCTGGGGTTTAGGGAAAAAATATAATCATAAAGAGGCTTTTGATTATCGGGATTTAAATAAAGTGTTACGGTATCTACACTGTTAATTATCGGGGTGCCACTAAGTATGAGTAATTCCTTAATGTTACCGGGCCTTCGGCCGACAGCGGTTACCGGGTGGCCATGTTCTTTTAATTTAGTGGCGGCAAGATAACTGTACCGATTTGGATTGGGCGATGCACCCAAAACTACCGTATGTTTTAATTTAGTCATTAGATAAAAACCGTTTAATTAAATCCGGAGTAGGCACCATGCATTGGTCTTTTTTTCCAAACCATTTGTACCGGTTTCGGGCAATAAAGTTATAAACTACATCCCGGATTTTAACCGGTATAATATTAAATACCACCATTAGTTTCACCGGGCCGCTTAAGTTTTTGGCCACTTTTAAAGCAGCGGTGGATTGCGTGTAAGCCTGGTTGTTTTCTATAAGCACAAAAGATGAGTAACTTGACCGGGATAGCTTGTATTGTTCCAGGAGTTTTTGCCCGGCAGCACTTTGAAGGGAAGCAAACCGATAAAGTTTTTGAGTATCGTGGGCAATGATAAATTGTAGAGTACGGTTGCATAAATTACAAATACCATCAAAGAGCAATATGGGAGCATTGTTGATCATTGTAATTAACAGGGTAAGCGATCAAAAATTCCCGGTGAACAAGAGGTTATTTTAATGCTTTCATTACTGCCGAAGTAAATTTATTTTCTTCGGCTTTAACTAAAACATCCAGTAGCTTACCGGCTTTTTGGCCTAATTTTTTAATCGTTCCGATCATTTCTAAAAACTGGCGGGTCTCTTTTTCTTTTTTATCTCCATCAATGTTTTCCAGTTGTGCCAGTAATTTTATCATGGGATCCAGTTCCCTTTTTTTTCTTTCCCTGATGATGTGTGCCGCCACTTTCCAAATATCTTTTTCGGCGGTGAAATGTTCTTTTCGTTCACCCTGGATGATTACCCGGTTGATCAATCCCCAGTCCACCAGGTCCCTGGTGTTCATATTTACATTACCACGGCTTATGTTCAATTGCTCCATAATATCATCCTGGGTGAGCGCTGTGTTGCTTACCAGTAATAAGGCATGAATTTGGGCCATAGTGCGGTTGATACCCCATTGAGTACCCATTGCCCCCCAGTTGTTGATGAATTGTGTTTTGGCCTCCGGCAATTTCATGGCTCAAAATTAATTACATCTTCAGAAGTTTCAAAAAAAAATGAAAATAAAAATGCACTTAACCCATATGGCTAAATTGAGGCTCCAAAAATTGGGATAAAGAAGTTGCCCGGCAAAACATTGGCCGGGTTATACCAGCATATTTACCGGGTTTTCCATAAAGGCTTTAAGCGTTTGAAGAAAGGCAGCGCCAACGGCTCCGTCCACACTCCTGTGATCGCAGCTAAGGGTAACTTTCATGAGATGGGTTACGCCAAATCCATCCGCTTTTTTTACGACCACTTCTTTAATTCGGCCTACGGCCAGTATGGCACTGTCCGGGGGGTTGATGATGGCTGTAAACTCATCAATATCCATCATGCCAAGATTGGAAATAGTGAACGTATTACCACTGAATTCGTTGGGCTGAAGCTTTTTATCTTTTGCTTTGCCGTAAAGCGTTTTGGCTTCGGCGGCAATTTGCGAAAGGCTTTTTTGATCGGCAAAGCGAATAACCGGCACGATTAAACCATCGGGCATTGCCACAGCCGATCCAATGTGGATATGATGGTTTTGGCGGATAAAATCACCCATCCAGCTGCTGTTTACATCGGCATGTTTGCGAAGCGCTGCAGCCGAGGCTTTAATGAGCATATCATTAAAAGATATTTTAACCGGGCTTATTTCGTTCATGGAGGTACGGGCGGCCATGGCAGTATCCATGTTGATTTCCATGGTTAAATAAAAATGCGGTGCGCTAAATTTACTTTCACCCAGCCTGCGTGCTATGGTTTTTCTCATTTGAGAAACCGGCACATCGGTATAGCCTTCCTGTGAAGACGGGATAAATTGAGGTTGCGGTATGCTGGCTGCTGTTTTGCTTTCTCCCGGTGCAGCCGAAGGAACAAAAAGGTCAATGTCTTTTTTAATTATTCTACCACCATCGCCGCTGCCACTAACTGCAGCCAGGTCAATTCCTTTTTCTGAAGCTAATTTTTTAGCCAGCGGAGAAGCCAAAATTCTTCCATTGCTATTGGATGCTGCAATCGGCGTGCTAGTTTGGGTAGGCTCCTTTGCCGGGTTTGCCGCAGCAACTGATGTGGTTGCGGCCTGGCCACCAGAGGTTAGTTGGGAAATATAAGCGCTAATGTCGGTACCGGCTTTTCCCACAATTGCAATTACTTCATTTACTTTAGCGGCATGCCCGGCTTCCACACCCTGGTAAAGCAAAGTGCCTTCTTCATAGCCTACCACTTCCATGGTGGCTTTANNTATCGGTTTCCACTTCGGCTAATACATCATCGCTTTTTACTTTATCACCAATATTTTTATTCCAGGATACTAATTTTCCTTCCGTCATTGTATCACTTAATAAGGGCATGCGAATTTCTTTTGCCCCGGCAGGTAAAGAAACCGTTGCAGCCTGTGTGGCTATTTCTGTTTTTGGCGTATTTGCAGGGGCGGCTGTTATTGCTGATGCGGGTGCATCATCCAGCAGTGCTTTAATATCTTCGCCCTGCTTGCCTATCACTGCAATTACCTGGTTTACTTTTGCCGCTTGCCCGGCAGGTACTCCTATATGTAGTAAAATGCCATCTGCATAACCTACCACTTCCATGGTGGCTTTANNTATCGGTTTCCACTTCGGCTAATATATCATCGCTTTTTACTTTATCTCCTACTTTTTTGTTCCAGGCCACAATCTTGCCTTCGGTCATGGTATCGCTTAGCAAGGGCATACGTATTACTTCTGCCATAAAAATTAATTAATTCTACTGTTAAGAGGCTCGAAATTAATGCAAAACAGGCAATTTTCAGCCAATTGAATTAAAGGGGTTAATTCCTAATCTATTTCCAGTTTTAGCCGCTCTTTTAATAACTTAATATTGGGATATTGTTCAATTAAAAGTTGAAATTGCTGTCTATGGCTCAGTTCCACTTCCCGGGTTTGATTATCAGATGATTCGCCTGATACAATAAACCGGTAGGTGAGTGACCGGTTATTAAATATATTTTGAAGATGTTGTAAAACCGATTCCCGCTCGGATTCAATAAATTTTTGATGCAGGCTGTTGGGTAATGTAATGATAAAAGTAGAGTCGTTTTCTATGGATAATTGGGCATCTTTAAAACTAGCAACTGATGAATGGCTTTTTTGATCTTCAAGCTTTGTAATATACTGCTGCCAGGCTTCTTGAAGCATATCAACCCGGAGCGGTAAAACCGGCCGGTTGTTTTTATTTTGTTGATCCAGGATTTTTTCTCTTATTCCTTTTAAAGTGGAAGCCGGCTTTTCCGGAAGCGCTTTATGATCTTCTTTTACAACCAATACCGGGTCAGGCGGTAAGGTAGCGTCAATTTTTAAGCTGGCGGACTGTTGTTCTGCAGGTTTGGGGGTGGCTGGGGTTTCGGTAAATTTAGGGTTGGATTTTTTTTCGGGAAACTTTACAGGAACAAGGCTCTTAAAACTTAGGCTGGATGATTTGTCAACTATTTTTTTTTTAACAATGTCCGTTCCATTTGCCGTTATTTCAAGGGCTTGATGCAGGTAACAAAGTTTGATGAGTACCAGTTCTATAAAAAGTTTTTTATTACGGGAAAGTTTATATCCCGATGCGGCTTCTGATAAAATATTTAATGCCGTTACCAACCACCCGGAAGAAACCTGGCCGGACGTTTTAATATATTTTTCTTTAAAATCTTCAGCAACATTGAGCAATGCAGCGGCTTTGCTGTCAGCACTTACCATGAGGTTGCGGATAAACTCAGCAAATCCATCCAGGAAGGCATCGCCTTCAAACCCTTTTTTATTGATGTTGTCATACAATAAAAGCGCTTCGGCCATTTGTTGTTGTTGCATATAACCCAGCATGGAAAAAAAGTAATCTTCATCTAAAATGTTCAGGTGCTCTAATACATTGCTATAGGTTACTTCACCGGCCGAAAAGCTCACAATTTTGTCTAAAATACTCAACGAATCCCTTAGTGCGCCCTCGCTTTTTTGTGCAATAATATGCAAGGCCGGTTTTTCTGCCTTAATGTTTTCTTTTTTGCAAATAGCTTCCAGGTGTGCAACGGTATCGTTGATGCTGATCCGCTTAAAGTCAAAAATTTGACAACGGCTCAGTATTGTGGGCAGTATTTTATGTTTTTCGGTAGTTGCCAAAATAAAAATGGCATACGGCGGCGGTTCTTCCAGTGTTTTTAAAAAAGCATTAAATGCAGCAGCGCTAAGCATATGAACCTCATCAACAATATATACTTTATAATCACCCGCTTGTGGTGCAAAACGTACCTGCTCCACTAAAGTGCGAATATCATCTACCGAGTTATTGCTGGCCGCATCCAATTCATGGATGTTTAACGAAGTGCCGTTATCGAAAGAAACGCAACTGGCGCAGGTATTGCAAGCTTCGCCATCTTTTGTTCTTTTTTGGCAATTGATGGTTTTAGCCAAAATGCGGGCACAGGTGGTTTTACCCACGCCTCTTGGGCCGCAAAATAAAAAGGCATGGGCCAGTTGATTGTTATTTATGGCATTTTTTAGGGTGGTAGTAATATGAGCCTGCCCAATTACCGTGGTAAAAATTTGTGGCCTGTATTTTCTTGCAGAAACAATAAATTTATCCATCTGGAACCTGTTGCAATAAGTTTAAAAAAATGCCGGTAGGCAAATCTAAATTCTAAAACCCTAAAAGAAAAATCAAATTAATATGGGGTGTGCGGTAAATGGTTTATCCCGGTCAAATAAATACCGGTACGTGCTCAGCCTCCTGCTTTCGGCCACATTACCCAGGTTGCCGGCTACATTGAGCATTTTTGGGTTAAAATCCCCAATCCATTGCATTTCAAAATCAATATAAGGGCTTTTTGAAGTTTGAATATATCTTTTAGAGGCTTCGCCAATCAGGTAGGCGTCGGCGCCTTTACCCTGCCATTTGGGTACAATGCCAAATACCAGTCCTACAAATTTTTTATTGGGCAGCGTAGCTTTAAGGTATAAAAATTTTAATTTTTGAAAAAAACCAAACTGTCCGCCCAAATGTTTAAACCATTGATTGATATCGGGCAGGTTTACAAATATCCCAATGGGTGTATTTTTCTCATAAATGAACCAAATGATTTTTTCATCCATTACCGGTTTCATTTTATTAAACATCAGTAAAACCTGTTCGGCAGTAATTTCTTTTTGTCCCCCGTGCCCGGCCCAGGCTGCATTATAAACATGAGCAAAATCGGCAGCATATTTTTTTAAATTATTTTTCTTAGCAAAATCTGAAGAAAAATCGGGATTTGCGGCAAACTCGGCATGGCGCTGCCATATTTTTGGCGATAGGGTAGATTTAGGTTGCATCCCAAAACATACCTGGTTGTAAAACACTTTAAATCCATACTGTTCCAGTAAGGTTTGGTAATAGGGGGGATTATAATTCATGCAATAAAGCGGCGGCTGAAATCCACGGGTTACCAGGCCCCACCACTTATCCCGCTCCCCAAAATTTATGGGCCCGTCCATAGCCTGCATACCTTGTTCCCGGAGCCATTGTTTGGCGGTATCCAATAATAAATTTGCGGCTTCCGGGTTATTGAGGCATTCAAAAAATCCCATACCCCCTACCGGAATATCATCAGCTTTGTTTTTATATTTTGAATTTACAAATGCAGCTATCCTGCCCATTAATTTACCGGAATCATCTTGTAAAACCCAGCGCTGCAGTGTGCCAAACCGGAAGGCTTTGTTTTTTTTATCATCAAAAACATCGTTAATGTCTTTATCCAAAGGCCGTATCCAGTTAGGATCATTTTTATAAAGTTGATTGGCCACCTCAATAAACAGCCGGCTGTTTTGTGGTGTTATGGCAATGAGTTGCATAATTCAAAATTAAGGATATGGGATTAACTAAAAAGACAATGCATTTTTGACATTGTCTATAAAAAGAAGTGGAAAATACTATTTCCGGAGTTTTATTAAACGGCCATTATTTCTTTTTCTTTGGCAGAAAGGTGCTTTTCAATAAGGCTGATAAATTTATCGGTGCCGGTCTGCACTTCATTTTCTGCATCTTTGCTGGCATCTTCGCTAATCACGGCATCTTTTTGTAATTTTTTTACCTGCTCAATAGCATCCCTGCGTATGTTGCGGATGGATACTTTGGCTTGCTCCCCTTCGGTATTGCATTTCTTAACCAGTTCTTTACGCCGTTCTTCTGTGAGTGGCGGTAAAAAAAGCCGGATGAAAGTGCCGTCGTTTTGAGGGTTGATGCCAATATTTGCCGCAATAATTGCTTTTTCAATTACGGCAAGCATATTTTTTTCCCAGGGTTGTACCGTAATGGTACGGGAATCCATGATGGTAATATTGGCTACCTGGTTTATAGGCGTAGGGTTGCCATAATAATCCGCATTAATGCCGTCCAGCATTGTGGGGGTTGCTTTACCGGCCCTTATTTTCACCAATTCTGCCTCCAGGTGTTGAATGGCCCTGCTCATTAGAGACTGAGTATTATCCAAAATATCTTTTACGCCATCTGCCATAATCTAAAAATTTGGCTGCAAATCTATACAATAAAATGTAATCTTATCATAAGATAAGTATAAAGAAGCAGGGAAGGGGAATTTAATCTACTTCAACCGTATCAGAAACCAGGGTAAGTATTTTGTGGCTCTTTATGATTTCTTTTTCCCCGGCAGAAGGCATATACGTTTTTTTGCTGATGACTTTACGGCGGGTATAATACGTAAGAGCCGTAAGCCCTGTTGCTGCGGCAAGGATGATACCAATCATTAACGTGGTATCGGTATTCCTAAAATAAAATGCACAGGCAATAAAACAAATGGTTACAATAGCGCAGGTTAACGTAATTTTTTTATGTGAAAAACCCATATCCAGGAGGTAGTGATGGATGTGGTTCCTGTCTGGGCTAAAAGGGGAACGACGGTCTAAAATACGTAACCCAAAAACCCTTAAAGTATCAAATAAAGGAATAATCATTATGGCAAAGCCTACGGCTGGCGAAGCCAGTATGGGCAAATGAGCGCCGGGGGTTGCTGCTAAATTTATAAACTTAATAACCAGTATGGAATTTACAAGGCCTAAAAGCAGGGAGCCGGTATCTCCCATAAATATTTTTGCCGGAGAAAAATTATAAATTAAAAACCCAATGATACTTCCGGTAAGTGAAAAAGCAAGAACTGCATAAGCGGTTTGGCCGGCGCTTAAAAAATAAGTGCCTAATGCAATGGTTGTAATGAGCCCAAGGGTTCCGGCAAGGCCATCTACGCCATCAATAAGATTAAAGGAATTGGTAATTACAATAATGGTAAAAAAGGAAAGAACAATACCGGCCACAGGTGGCAGTGCTTCAATACCCATAAAGCCATGCATATTGGTTATTTGAATACCTCCAAAATGAATGATGATGGCTGCGGCTATCAATTGCCCAATAAATTTTTTACTGGCCGACAAAATCATGATATCATCTTTAATGCCTAAAAAGAAGATCACAATGGCTGCGGCTACAAAATATTGAAATTCAGGGTTGTTTATAGAGGGAACCCCAAGTAAAACCGCCACAATAAAGCCGGCAAATATTCCTAATCCACCTAATGTAGGAATTACAGTTTTGTGCACTTTGCGCTCATCGGGTTCATCGAAAAGTTTCTTTGATTTAGCAATCTGTATGATTACAGGAATGGCAAAGAAAGTAATCAAAAACGCTAGGGCCGCACTTAGTAAGATATTATCCATGCGTAAATTTCGTTTTGGCCGGGGTTGCCAGACAAAAGTATCTAAATATTTCTTATTGGAAAATTTTTAATTCTACGCAATTTGTAGTACAAAAATGTAACCAAACTCCCCCGCAATTAAAAAAAAGAACTAATTTCTGTAAAATAACGGCCTGTATTTGTACTTATTATGTAACGTGAACTTTTTTATTTATGAGTCTGTTTTTTCGGGTAACATTTTTTAAAGTAGGTTTGCATCCATTATAAGAAATTACTTAAGATGGATAACATACAGCAACTTAAAGATACGGCTACCCAGGTTAGAAGGGATATTGTAAGGATGGTTCATGACGTTCAAAGCGGCCACCCCGGCGGTTCTTTGGGCTGTGCCGATTTTATGGTTGCCCTCTATTTTAATGAAATGAAGCTGGATACCCGGTTTACAATGGATGGTAAGGGCGAAGATTTATTTTTTTTAAGCAACGGACATATTTCACCCCTTTTTTATAGTGTTTTATCCCGCAGGGGATATTTCCCGGTGCAGGAACTGGGTACATTCCGGCGTTTAAACAGTCGGCTCCAGGGGCATCCCACCACCCACGAAGGGCTTCCCGGCATTAGAATGTCCAGCGGATCCCTGGGCCAGGGCATGAGCGTGGCCATTGGCGCAGCATTAGCCAAAAAACTCAATAAAGA
>JAFDZZ010000010.1 GCA_018266715.1 Bacteroidota bacterium | reverse complement strand
TTTGAAAGGATTACCGATGCCTTTATTGCCCTCGACAACAACTGGAATTATACCTATTTAAATAAAATGGCTGCTATAATGCATAACCGGGAAGAGGGTGACCTAGAAGGAAAGAATATATGGACCGAATACCCTGAGTTGATTGATGGCGAGTTTTACCATTATTTACAACTAGCAAAGGAAACCCAGCAACCCCAAAGGGTACAATTATACTACGATAAGGATGCCAAATGGTACGAAGACTTAATTTATCCTACAAAAGATGGGATATCGGTTTATTACCATGATATTACGGAACGCAGGGAAGCCGAAATTGCCCTGGAAAAAATACATGAACGATTGCAATATCATATCAATAATACGCCTATGGCCTTTATTGAAATGGACAGCCATCCACGGGTAATACAGGGCAACGAAAATGTGGAAAAGGTATTTGGATGGACTGAAGATGAATTGTTGAAAAATCCACAAAGCTTTTGGGAACTGTTTTATAAAGACGATTTGCCTTTTGTGAAGGATTCCATCACCCAATTAGTATCCCAGGGCAGCAGCAAAAATATTTTTACAGCAAGGAGCATTACTAAAAACGGCAAAATTATTTTTTGCGAATGGTATAATTCCGTATTGAAAGATAAGGCCGGTACAGTGATTGGAATTATGAGTCTTGTGCTGGATATTACGGAACGGAAAAAATCCCTGGAGCAATTGGAGCTTTCTGAAAAAGCCCTGCAAAAATCCAACGAAAGGTTCACCCTTGTAGCCCGTGCCACCAATGATGCGGTGTGGGATTGGGATTTTTCTACCGGCAAAATTTGGGGTAACGACAGCTATTGTGAAATTTTTGACCTGAAGGACACCAATGAATACAGCTTTGAAAAATTCCTGGAACATTTGCATCCCGGCGATAAGGATCTAATGATGAATAGGTTTAGGGACACCTTAAAGCAGCGAAATAGTTTAATTACCGAAGAGTATCGGCTAAAAACAGCTAAAGGTCAGTGGCTTACTTTTTATAACCGGGCCTATATTTTATACAACAGCGAGGGTAAAGGGTATCGTATGCTGGGCGCCATGCAGGATATTACCGAGTTACGAAAGTCGGCAAGGCAGCTTACTTTTGAAAAAGAATTATCCGATTCCATTATTAACAGCCTCCCGGGCATTTTTTACCTTATGGATAATAAGGGATCTATTTTTAGGTGGAACAACAACCTGGTAAAAGTAACCGGTTATTCTGCCGAAGAAATAAAAACCATGAATGTAGTGGATTTCTTTATTGATAAGGAGGTGGCTTATCATAAAATCCAGTCTGCTTTTACCGAGGGAGAAAGCCAGCAAGAGGCGCACCTGGTATTAAAAAACGGCAATTGGATTCCTTATTATTTTACCGGTATAGCCATAATGTACGAGGGCGAAGAATGCCTGATGGGTGTAGGCATTGATGTTTCGGAAAGAGTGAAATCACAAAAAGAGCTTAAAAAAAGTGAAGAGCACTTTAGAACCCTGATAGAGCAGGCTTCTGATGGTATATTTATTTGCGATAAATATCTTCAATACCTGGATGTAAATACCAGCGCTACCCTTCTTACCGGTTATACCAAAGAAGAATTGCTGCAAATGAATATTTTTGACCAGGTTATTTCCGTTGATCCGGAAAGTGAAAATGCGTTGCTCATGGAGGATTTATTTAATGGCAATGTAGTGATCAGGGAACGGCAAATACGCCGCAAAAACGGCAGCATCATTGATGTGGAAATAAGCGCCAAGCTCTTGCCCGATGGAAAGTTCCAGGGCATTGTAAGGGATATCACTGCCCGCAAAGCCGCAGCCGAGTCCCTACGGTTATCTGAAAATAAATACCGTTTGTTATTTAACCAAAATCCCATGCCCATGTGGATGCTTTCGTTACCCGAAAACAGTTTTGTGGATGTAAACCCGGCTGCACTTAGCTTTTACGGATATTCTAAAGAAGCCTTTTTACAAATGCACGAAAACGATTTGGAGCATAGCCCTGCACAACACAATTCGGCATCACTATCGGGCAATGCTGATGTGGGGATAAGGGAACATCGTAAAAAAGATGGCACCCTGGTTAAAGTAAATATCATTGCTCATGATATTATTTATGAAGAGAAGCCCTGTAAGCTGGTATTGGCCAATGACGTAACCGATAAACTGGCAGCCGAAGAAAACCTGCTGAAATCCCATGAAGAGCTGAGGCAATTGGCCACCCATTTGGAAAATATCAGGGAAACCGAACGAACCCATATGGCACGTGAAATTCATGATGAACTGGGCCAGCAGCTTACCGGTTTAAAAATGGATATTTCCTGGCTCAATAAAAAAATTAAATCCGAAGACGAAGAAATCAACCAAAAAATAAAAGATACCATTTCGCTTATTGATAAAACGGTAATAACGGTTCGTAGAATTGCCACACAGCTACGGCCCAGTATATTGGACGATCTCGGTCTAATTGCTGCTATGGAATGGCAAAGCGAAGATTTTGAAAAAAGATCGGAAATACCTACTTATTTTTCCGCCAATGTTTTAATGTTAGAGGTAAAACCCGAAATTGCCACCGTTGTATTTCGGGTTTTCCAGGAATGCCTCACCAATGTACTTAGGCATGCATCGGCAAGTTTGGTGGAAGCCAACCTGATTGTTTCGGAAGGCAAACTTGAACTTACCATTAAAGACAACGGCAAAGGATTTGACCCTGCGGAAATCGAAAACAAAAAAACGCTGGGCCTCCTGGGAATGAAGGAAAGAGTGCTGCTCATGGGGGGTACTTATCAAATTACCAGCGAACCCGAAAAAGGAACCTTAGTAAGAATAATTGTACCTTTAGCAGTTCAGCAGCATGTTATAGCCATTTAAACGATGAACACATGAGGTTTTTAATAGCAGATGATCATACCATAGTTCGCAGGGGCCTCAGGCAAATTTTGCTTGAAGGATTTCCCGATGCTGAGATTGAAGAAGTGCCCGATGCCGAGGAACTCATCAAAAAAACCATCCAATCGGATTGGGATATTATCATCAGCGATTTGAGTATGCCCGGAAGAAGTGGTTTAGAAGCGCTGCAACAAATAAAACAAATAAAACCCAGGATCCCGGTGCTTATCCTAAGCATCCACCCCGAAGAACAGTATGCTTTGCGGGTTTTAAAAGCCGGAGCTGCAGGTTACCTAAGTAAAGATTTAGCGCCTGACGAACTGGTAAATGCCGTAAACCGGGTTTTATTGGGAAAAAAATATATTACCGTTACTATTGCAGAAAAGCTGGCATCTGTGCTTGACCAGGATTCGGATAAACAACCCCATGAGTTATTATCCGACCGGGAATTTAGCGTGTTAAAATTGCTGGCTACCGGAAAATCGGTATCAGAAATTGCAGAATCCATGTTTTTAAGTGTTACCACCGTAAGTACTTACAGGGCAAGAATAATGACTAAAATGAACTTAAAAACCAATGCCGACCTTATTTTATACTCAATTGAACATAAGTTATTGTAAATTAATACTATAAGTGTAGTATTTGTTCTACACTTAATTCTATAATTCATCCTATTCTTATTGGCATAGCCTCTACAACACGTTATATATCTTGTAGTTACTTTTGTGGCATCAAATATTTAACGGGTTAATGAACACTACGATGAGTACCACAAGGCAGGCATTAATTATTGACAGCGCCGAGGTTGTAGCCAGCCGCCTTCACCATATGCTAAATGAATTGAATTGTTTTGAAAACATTGCAATTGCCGATAATTATTCAGAAGCAATGCAGGAGATTGATGCACACCATCCCGATGTGATTTTACTGGATATTCAGTTGCCGGATAACAAGGGGATTGCCTTATTACGACGCATCAAAGAATACCACCCATCTCTAAAAGTAATTGTACTCACTAATAAAAGCGGAGAAAATTATCGTTCACTATGTGAGCAAATCGGTTCCGATCATTTTATAGATAAATCCAAAGATTTTGAAAATATTACATCCATTATCAAATCTTATGTAGCCTGATTTCATAGGCCCCGTTTTAAATCTTTCTACGAAAAACAAATCCATTTATAAGCCTGCATTACGCAGGCTTATTTTTATAGAACCTTTTTTGTTGAATGGGATAAAGCCCTGCAGGATAAACTTAAAGATAAATCCGGTCAATAGCGGCTTTGAATTTTTCCATAATTACCCTGCGCTTTAATTTTAAGGTAGGGGTAAGTTCGCCGGTATCAATAGTCCATTCATCGGGCAGTAATTCAAACTTTTTTACCTGTTCCACATTGTTAAAATACTTATTAAAGCTTTCTACAATTTCTTTATAAAGTTCCAGAACCTTTGGGTGGTTTACAGCATCGGCCGTAGTGGTAAAAGCAATGCCTTTAAGTTGCATCCATTCTTTTAAATTGGGTAACGAAGGTACAATTAATGCGCCCACAAATTTTTTATCTGCACCCACTACCATCATCTGTTCAATTAAAGCAGATTCTTTCATTTTGTTTTCTATGGGTTGCGGGGCTACATACTTACCACCGCTGGTTTTAAAAAGTTCTTTTTTACGATCGGTGATTTTTAAATAAATGCCGTCTTCAAAAACACCAATGTCGCCGGTATGCAGCCAGCCATCAATGATGGTTTCTGCCGTAAGATCCGGTCTTTTATAGTAGCCCAGCATTACACTGGGTCCTTTTACACAAATTTCACCATCGGGCTCCAGCTTTACCTCCTGTCCCAATAATACGGGGCCAACGGTACCAAATTTTACTTTTTTGCGAGTGTTTACACTTATTACCGGGCTGTTTTCGGTAGGCCCGTAACCTTCATAAATGGGTATTTTAGCCGCTGTAAAAATTCTTAATAACCTTACCTGGCAGGCAGCTCCACCGGTTATGATAAATTCTATATTATTGCCTAAAGCTTCCCTCCATTTGCTAAAAATAAGTTTGTTGGCAATGGAAAGCTGTAGCCGGTAACCCAGGCTGCCTTTTTGCTGGCTGTCATATTTAATGCCCAGTTCAATAGCCCAGTAAAATAATTTCTTTTTAATGCCGGTTAATTCTGCGCCCCTGGTCATTATTTTTTCATACACTTTTTCCAATAGGCGGGGAACGGTGCAAAATAACTGTGGCTTAATATCTTTCAGGTCTTCGCCAATGGTTTCAAGGCTGTCGGCATAATAAATAGATATGCCACTGTTGATATAGATATAAGAAACCATTCGTTCAAAAATATGATTCAACGGCAAAAAACTTAATGATTTGGCATTGGTATGCAACGGAAAGGGGAAGCTCTCCACAGCGTTTTTTACATTAGAAACAATATTGTTATGGCTTAGCATTACCCCTTTGGGTTTGCCGGTAGTGCCGGAGGTGTAAATAATAGTGGCGCAGTGAGCAGCTAAAATTTTTCTCTTAGCCTGCTCTACCTTTTCCAGGTCTTCGGGTGTAATATCCTGTAATAAGGTTGTCCAGGAGTTTGCCATTCCGTCGCTATCAAAACAAAAAACATTTTTTAATGAAGGGGTATTTTGCCTGATACTGTTTACTTTTTCAAGAATATCTTCACCGCTGATAAACACATATTTTACTGCCGCATCGTTAAAAATAAACTCTAATTCCAATGGATTTGTAGTAGGATAAATAGGGCATAACGCAAGGCCTATTTGCTGGCAGGCAAGATCAAGGATGAGCCACTCGGGCCGGTTACGGGAAATTATGGCCACTTTATCCTGGTTTTCCACTTGCATGTCGTTGCCGCTTAACCCTAATTTCAACAGACCTGCGCTGAGCCGGTTTACCATGTCGGAAACTTCTTGTGTGCTTAAAGGCGTCCATTTTCCATTCAATTTTCCGGTGAGCATATCTGCTTTGGGAAAATGTTGTAACTGGTAATAAAAAAAGTCAAACAGCCGGGTTATCTCATTCATAAGTAGTTGTCTGTAGGGCAACTAAGTTAATAAAAAAAAGCCATCCTTTTCAGGATGGACTTTTTTATTTAACCCTTAAAACTAAAAACTATTTTTTACTGGCGCTAATGGTAAGTTTAATATTAACATCTTTATTAATCACCCAGTCTTTGGGGTTGCCCGGGCCTTTATAATTGATTCCCCAACGGGTGCGGTCTATATTAAAATGGGCAAAAGCGCTTGCAGAATTTGCATCAAGGGTAACTTTTGCAGGAAAGCTGATGTTTATGATGCTGTCTTTAATGCTGAGGTTGCCTTTGATGAGGTTTGTTGCATTTTCTACAACGGAGGTATTGCCAGAGGAGCTATCGGCAATAAATGGTTCTACAGCGGTTATTTCAAATTTTGCCGTGGGATATTTGGCCACATCAAAAAAATCGGGGCTTTTTAAATGGCCTTCCAGTTTTGCTTTATCGGCGGCAACTTTAATATCGGTATTGGTTAATGATTGCATATCAATTACAAAGGAACCGCCGGTTAATGCGTGGTTTGTTACATATAATATGCCTTCTTTTATTTTAAACGTACCGGTATGGTGTTGGGTGGGTTTGGTACCCGTCCAGTTGATGATGCTTGCAGAATCCAGTACATAAGATTCGCCGGTTGCCCGGGCTACTTCCTGTTTTTCAGCAGTTGCCACTGCATCGGCTTTGGGGGTGCTTTTGCAGGCCGCAAACAGGCTTAAGGCCATACCTGCTAAAACAATATTCCTCATATTCAAATTTAATTTTGCAAAGGTAAATATAAACGTTGAAGTAGAAAATAATTAATGATAATATTGCCCCGGAGGGATTTTAAAAACACGTGATTTTTGAAAATGGTAAAAAGCTTTACTCTCTTCGGGGTGTGTATTGGTCCAGTTTTGATAAGCCGGCAGGTTTTGAATGGTGCCAAAAAGCCATTGGTTATACGCATCAAATAAACCTTCTCTTAATAATTGTTGCTGGTATTCAAATAACCGGTACGGGTAGTTTTTGTTTTGGGCAAACCAATCTAAAACAAACCGTGCCCTTACCATGGCAAGTGATGCCGTATTGACTCCGGTAGATACCAATGCAGATTGCTTATTCATACATTGGAGGTACTGGATAATAAAAGGGTTTTTATCGGTATTGCCCTGTTCAATATTAGCGGGTTTGAATAATTGCTTATAGCCATCTAATAAAAGCTGTTTCATTTCGGGAGCATTAGCGCCAAAAGGATCCATGTTGAGAAAAATTTCGGCATATAATAAGCCCCATACGGTATTACCGGTATAATAATAATAGCGGGCTGCATTAAAATAATTGCGGCTGTAGGAGGGCTCGGTTTCAATTCCTTTTTCCCAATTTTTAATGGCATCTTTACTTTGCAGCCTCCATTGGGCTTCACCCAGGTCGTTATATAGAATACCACTTTTTGGAAATTTTTTTAATCCTTTTTTATACATTTTTTCGGCATCATCTATTCTGCCCGACTGCCGGTATATGCTTCCCGCAATTTGAAAACTCTGGTCATCGGCCTGCGGCATATCCAATACCGGTTTTAATGTTTCCAGCGCTTTATCATAATCGCCCTGGTAATAAAGGTTTAAGGATAGGTCTTTTAATACGGCAATATTTTGTGGCTCCATTTGTACGGCCCTGTTTAGTACCAATATGGCATTGGCATAATCGCCCTGGCGCATAAAACTTTTGGCCGTTTCCTGCAGTTCAGTAATGGTTTGGCTGTAAACAAACGAAAAACTCAGGTGCACAACAATTGCAAGTAACAATTTTTTCATTACGGGTAAAGATAAAAACTATTCCTTTAAAAAACCGTTAATTGGTTTTGGCAATAAACATAGAGGTTGCTTAAGGCAGGTGCACTTCGGAACCAATGATATGGGTGAGCAAACCATCTCTTAATTTAGGTTCAAACCAGGTGCTTTTGGGCGGCATCACTTCACCGCTGTCGGCCACATCAAAAAGTTGCTGCATACTTACCGGGTATAAGCTTATGGCTAATTTCATTTCACCACTATCCACTCTTTTTTCCAATTCTTTTAATCCCCTGATACCGCCAACAAAATCTATTCTTTTATCGGTACGTTGATCGGTAATGCCGAGTAAAGGGGTGAGAATATGCTCCTGCATAATGCTCACATCTAAAATTCCAATGGGGTCTTGTTTCCAGGTGCCCGGTTTTGCAGTAAGTTTATACCATTGTTTTTCCAGGTAAAGCCCAAATTGCCTCGGCGATTCGGGCTTGTATAGTGACGTTTGTTGCTCTACGCTAAAACGTTCTTCCAGTTTTTGTATAAAGTCTCCTGCACTTAAACCATTTAAATCCTTTATGACACGGTTATAATCCATAATGGCCAATTGGTTGGCCGGGAACAACGTAGTTAAAAAAAAGCTGGCAGCCTTAGCGGCATTTTTACCCATTGCAGTACGCACTTTTGCAGCGGAAGCTGCCCTGTGGTGGCCATCGGCAATATAACTGGCGGGTACATGGCTTTTAAATAGTTGGGTTATGGTTTCAATGCAGGCATCATCATTTATCACCCAAATGCTATGGGCTACCTGGTCGTCAGTAACAAAATGATACTGGCAGCTTTTTTCCTGCATCCATTTATTGAGTACTTCATCTATTGCAGGTACGTTTTTATAGGCTAAAAACACATTGCCGGTTTGGGCCCCAATGGTCAGCATGTGGTCAATACGGTCTTTTTCTTTGTCTGGTCGGGTAAATTCATGTTTTTTGATTAGTCCGTTCTCATAATCATCCACACTGCTTACGCATACCAGCCCGGCCTGGCTATGTTGGTTCATTTGCAGTTTGTACAAATAATAGCATGCTTTGTTTTCCCGGAACAAAATGCCCCGGCTGATAAAGGCGTTTAGGTTTTCCTTTGCTTTTTCATATACCAGTGAAGAATGTATGTCAATATCTGCCGCCAGGTCAATTTCGCTTTTAGTAATATGCAAAAAAGAATTGGGGTTTCCCTGCGCTTCAATTTTGGCCTCTTTACTATTGAGTACATCATAAGGTTTGGAAGCTACCGATTTGGCAACCTGCACTTCGGGCCTTAATCCTTTAAACGGGGCGATGGTTATCATATAAATGCAAATATAGTAGTGAGCAATTAAGCTCTATTAAAAAAATTAATTATTCTCTTCAAAATGCTTCATGGCGTTAACCAGCACTTCAACACTGCTGCTTTCAAGCGCATTATACAGCGAAGCCCTAAACCCGCCAACACTGCGGTGTCCTTTAATGCCCACAATACCCAAAGATTGGGTATAGGTTAAAAATTGTTTTTCCTGCTCCTCGTTATCCATCACAAAACATACATTCATTTTACTGCGGTCATCTTTTGCTGCTGTGCCTTTGAAAATCTTACTTTGATCTATGGCGCTATAAAGCATTTCGGCTTTTAGATTATTGCGCCTTTCCATTTCCTGCACCCCGCCTTCGGCTTTTAACCACCTTAAGGTAAGCAGGCAAACATACACTGCAAAAACGGGTGGTGTGTTGAGGATACTTTGTTCTGCAATATGGTTACGGTAGTCCATCATCGTAGGAATGCGCCGCTTTACTTTTCCTAATATATTTTTATTAACCACTACAATATTTACTCCTGCAGCCCCGAGGTTTTTTTGTGCCCCGGCATATATGAGGTCAAATTTGTTGAAGGGTAATTGCCGGCTTAAAATATCGCTGCTCATGTCTGCCACCATACTATTGCTCGTAAACGGAATATGTTGCCATTGCGTACCATAAATGGTATTATTTGTGGTAATGTGCAAATATTTGGCATCATTGGGTACGGCAAAATCTTTTGGAATATAGGAATAATTTTGATCTTTTGAAGAGCATACTACGTCAACCTTTCCAAATAAGGATGCTTCTTTAATAGCCTTTGCGCCCCAAACCCCGGTATCGGTGTAAGCGGCGGTTTCTTTCTCGTCCAGCAGGTTCATAGGCACCTGCATAAATTGGGTAGATGCACCACCATGTAAAAATAATACCTCATGGTTATCGTCCAGGTTCATGAGCTCTTTAACCAATTTCCTGGCTTCTTCCATCACATCTATAAAATCCGGAGTACGGTGGCCAAATTCTAAAATTGAAAGCCCGCTGTTATTAAAATTCAACACCGCATTAGCAGCCTGTTTAAAAACGGATTGCGGCAATACAGATGGACCGGCATTAAAATTGTGTATCAATACTTGATTTTTAAGGGCGCAAATGTACAAAATACCTGTCAAAGCTTAAATGCCGGCAAAAGATGCGAAAATAAAGGGTTAAGAACCTGGTTTTTTTATTAATTACCTTTTTCGCAAAAATACTGCAAGGGTCACCGGCTAAATTTGCAAAAAATATTTTTAGCACATGCAAGCTGTAGAAATTAATGAATTCATCCGAAGCAGGCGCTCGGTATTTACCAAACAATTTAATGCAGGTAAACCGGTGGATGATGAAATCATAAAACAAATTTTAGTGAATGCAACCTGGGCGCCCAATCATGGCCATGCTGAACCCTGGCAGTTTACGGTATTTTGCGGAGAAGGATTAAAAAAGCTGGCCGCATTTCAAAGTGAATTATATAAACAATCCAGCGGCGAAAAATTTGTACCCGCCACCTATGAGAAGCTACAGCAAACGCCTCTATTGGCATCTCATGTAATTGCTATTGGTATGAAACGTACCGATACCGGTAAAATACCCGAAATTGAAGATGTAGAAGCCGTGGCCTGTGCCGTACAAAATATTTATTTATCGGTAACCGGTTATGGATTGGGTGGCTATTGGACAACCGGCGGCATTACGTATAAAGAAGAAGCCAAACCGTTTTTTAACCTTGGGGCAGAAGATAAGTTACTTGGCTTTTTCTATATTGGCCATGTTGCCGTTCCTTCACCTCCGGCAAAGCGAAAACCCATTGAAGAAAAAGTGAATTGGGTGAGGGAATAATTTCATGCACCCCAACCTTCCCGGTCAAGGCTGCGGTACTGGATGGCTTCAGCCAAATGTTCGGGTAGTATATTGGGTTTTCCTGCAAGGTCGGCAATAGTGCGGCTTACTTTCAAAATGCGATCATAAGCCCGGGCGCTAAGGTTTAATCGTTCCATAGCGGTTTTCAAAAGGGTTTGCCCGGCGGTGGAAATCTCACAAATTTCTTTAAGCATTTTGCTGGTCATTTGGGAATTGGCATATACGCCCTCATGTTGTGCATAGCGCTCGCTTTGTATTTCCCTGGCTTTGATTACACGGCTACGAATGGCTTCACTTTTTTCAAACTCTTTAGCTGAAGAAATTTCACCAAAGGGCACCGGGGTTACTTCCACATGCAGGTCAATCCTATCCAGCAATGGCCCCGAAATTTTGCCCAGGTATTTTTGCACCACACCGGGCCCGCAGGTGCATTCTTTATCGGGGTGGTTAAAAAAGCCGCAAGGGCAGGGGTTCATACTGGCAATGAGCATAAAACTTGCCGGAAAATCCAGCGCTACTTTTGCCCTGCTGATGGTCACTTTTCGATCTTCCATAGGCTGACGCATGACTTCAAGAACGGTTCGTTTAAATTCGGGCAGTTCGTCTAAAAACAACACGCCGTTATGGGCCAGTGAAATTTCTCCGGGTTGTGGGTTGCCCCCGCCACCCACTAAGGCTACATCCGAAATAGTATGGTGTGGGCTGCGAAAGGGTCGTTTATGTATTAGCGTGGCATGCTCGGGTAGTTTACCTGCAACGCTGTGAATTTTTGTGGTTTCCAATGCCTCATGCAAACTTAATGGAGGTAGTATGGTGGGCAGCCGTTTGGCCAGCATGGTTTTACCGGCTCCCGGCGGCCCAATTAAGATGGCATTATGTCCACCGGCGGCCGCAATTTCTAATGCACGTTTTATATTTTCCTGGCCTTTTACATCGCAAAAATCAATATCAAAATTACTTTGAGCATAAGCAAACTCTTCCCGGGTATTTACTTCCACAGGTGTAAGTTTTTTTTCATCGTTAAAAAATTGCACCACATCATTAATATGTTCAATGGCATATACCTTAAGGTTGTTTACCATTGCTGCTTCACGGGCATTTTGTATGGGCACCATCAACCCTTCAAAACCTTCTTTACGGGCTTTTATGGCAATCGGGAGCGCCCCTTTAATGGGCCTTACCGAACCGTCAAGACTCAGTTCACCCATAATCACAAATTTTTCAAGCCGTTCCGGGTTATTAATTTGTTCCGTAGCAGCTAAGGTTCCAATAGCTATAGGAAGGTCAAATGCCGTACCTGATTTTTTTATATCTGCCGGGGCCAGGTTTACCACCAGCTTCGTTCGGGGCATGTAATAGTGATTGCTTTTAATAGCGCTTTCCACCCGTTGCAGGCTTTCTTTTACGGCATTATCGGGCAGGCCTACAATATAGTAATGCTGGCCTTTGGCATCCACATTTACCTCAACCGTAATGGAAAGTGCATCAACCCCGTACACTGCGCTGCCAAAGGTTTTAATAAGCATGGGTACTATTGTTTACTGCTAATGTAGGCAAAAAAGTGTAAAACCAACTTTCCAAAGCTTTTCAGGTAATGCATTACCCATCTTTTTTTTAAAGCAGAAAAAAGCAGTGGTCATTTGAATACAATAAGATATTTGAGCATTTGATCCGTTTATTTTAACCGAAAGGAATTTACTAAACACAGAATACTGTGGTAACATCTTTCGGGCTAATTTTGAAATCAAATCGGGGGTTTAAATATTGTAAAAGATGATCAAAAAGAATGGACTTCTGCAAATAACTTTAGGTGCGGCTTTGCTACACCTGCTTTGCTTTTCTTTAAAAGCACAACGCAAGGCCATGGGCAATTTGTGGGTGGAAGCTGTGGGTGAAATTCCTGCAGCTCTTACGGAAAAGCTGGAACAGTATAACAATATTCGAAGTGCAGGTTTTGCTTCATGGGATGCTTCCGGCAAGGGCATTTATATAACTACCCGCTTTGCAGAGGTTGCACAAATACACTTGGTAAAAGAGCCAGGCGCCTACCGGGAACAAATTACTTTTTTTAAAGAACCGGTAACCCGGATAGCGCTTTGTCCCCATCCGGGGAAAAACGGCTTTTTGTACCAGCGTGATGAAGGCGGTAACGAACAATTTCAAATTTATTATTTTAACCGGCTAACCGGCACCTCTACTTTACTTACCGATGGAAAAAGCCGCAACAGCAATTATTTATGGAATAAAAAAGGAGATAAAATTGCATTTTGCTCAACCCGGCGTAACGGTCGTGACCTGGATTTTTATATCACCCCACTTGAAAATACGGCTGCTTCAAAATTAATTTTAGAGAACAAAGGGAACGGTTGGGGTATTATTGACTGGAGTGATGATGAAACTCAAATGGTTGTGGTAAATTATCTTTCCATAAATGAAGCCAAACTTTATCTTCTAACTCTTTCCTCGGGCAAGCTGGATGAAATCCGCCCGGGCAACACAGCAATAGCATATCCCAATACTGTTCATAGCGCACGATTTTCAAAAAACGGTAAAGGTATTTTTCTTTGCTCCGATGAAGATGCCGAATATAAAATGTTAAGGTATTATGATATTGCTTCAGGAAAAATTTTAAAAATTGAAGCCATCCTTAACGATGTGGAAGCTTTTGACCTTTCAGACGATGGTTCAAAGCTGGTTTTTGTTAAAAATGAAGGCGGTTATTCAAAACCCTATCTCATGAACACCCAAACGTTTACTTATGTTCCTTTACCGGTTGGGTTAATGGGCGTTATCCAAAATATGAAATTCAATAAAGATAATAATCAACTTGCTTTTTCTTTTTCGGCTCCGCAGCAACCTTCAGAACTCTATGTTTATAATTTAAAAAACGGCAAAACAAAACGATGGACCTATAGTGAAACAGCCGGACTTAACCCTGCTCAGTTTAGTAAAACCACACTGATCAACTATCCCACATTTGATAAGGATGAGCAAACGGGGAAACGCCGGATGATTCCTGCTTTTTTAATTTCTCCGCAAAAAATTTCCGGCAAGCTGCCCGTACTTATCAGTATTCATGGCGGGCCCGAAAGTCAATCGAGGGCAGGGTTTAATGAACGAAACCAGTTTTTTGCAAATGAATTGGGTGTTGCGGTTTTGGTGCCCAATGTTCGGGGTTCATCAGGTTATGGAAAATCTTATTTAAAACTGGATAATGGCTTCCTGCGTGAAAACTCGGTGAAAGATATTGGGGCCTTACTTGATTGGATTGCTACGCAACCACAATTGGATACATCAAGGGTGGCGGTTATTGGCGGTAGTTACGGCGGTTATATGAGCCTGGCCAGTATGACCCGTTATAACAATAGGCTTACCTGCGGTATAGATTTATTTGGTATATCCAATTTTGTATCATTTCTTAATAACACGGCAGGTTACAGGGTTGATTTACGCCGGGCAGAATACGGCGATGAGCAAGACCCCAAAATGAAAGAGCATTTAATTAAAATTAGTCCATTAACCAACATTAAAAATATTACAAAACCCATGTTTATTTACTAGGG
>JAFDZZ010000109.1 GCA_018266715.1 Bacteroidota bacterium | reverse complement strand
TGACTAGTCCTAAAAAAGGTTGACTGGTTTATAAATGTTGAAGTAACGTTAAAAAATCACAAGAACCACCAAAGTTCTTGTGATTTTTTTTACTCCAGTTTTTGATTTTTAGCTCGGTTTGGCTGTGCATTTGATGGGGAGTATGCATATGACAGCTTAAATGAGGCCTTATCGTATTATAAAGAAATATAGATTGTCCTGCTTGTTTTTGAACCTGTTGTATATCAGTAAAGGTGTCATATAAACCAAATTCTTCCTTTAGGATCCCATTTACTCTTTCGGCAATGGCATTGTCATATGGATTCCCGTCCTGGGTCATACTTATTGCTACATTGTTTTGCTCTAATATTTTTACATATCCAGCACTGCAATATTGTAACCCACGGTCTGAATGGTGAATAAGAGCCCCTTTATATTTTCTTTTCGCTAATGCCATTTGCAATGCTGTAATCGAAGCGGCAGCTGCCAGGTCCTTACTTACACAATAACCCATTATCTGCTTTGAATAAGCATCTGTGATTAAATGCAGATACACAAAAGCTTCTTTAATGGCTATATAGGTAATATCGGCCACCCAAATTTGTTCAGGTCTGATAACATTTAGGCCCTTTATCAGGTTAGGATACTTATGCAGCCAGTGTTTTGAATTGGTGGTTTTAGTATAGCGTTTCTTTTTAAGAATCAATAACTGCTCATCCCGAAGTATAGAAAATAGTTTATCACGACCAACTGGAATGTGCTCTCGCTTAAACTCTTTTTCCAATAGATAATACAGCTTTCTGGTACCCGTACGAGGCAGATGTTTTCTCACCTCCAGAACTTTTTGTTTGACCATGTTACGATAGCAAAGTTTCTTTTGTTGATTACTTTTTGTTTTATAGTAGGCTTGTTTACTATAGCCAAGTTGTCGACATACAGCAGAAAGGCTCAATCCTTTTTCTGTTGCCAATTCTCGGACAACCTGGCTTCGATTTTTTTTACAATATCAGCATCCAGCTCACGGTTTGTGACTTCAATAAGTTTGTCGTATACTTTAAGTTTAAGTTCTGCAGCTTTCAGCTTTTTTTCAAGCTCTTTGATGCGTTGCTTTTGAGGATCTTTCATTGGTCGACCATTTGTAGCAGGTTCATTATAGGCAAATCTACCATACTTCCGGCACCAATCCAGAAGTCTGCTTTTACCTTTGATGCCGTACTTGGTTTGAATCTGATTTTTGCTGAAAGCCCCTTTTTCATACTCCAAAACAACTTGTTTTTTAAAGGCTTCACTGTAATGAGGAGTGGGGATACCGGATTTTAACCTAATTGTTAACTGTGCCATCTTTGTTGAATTTGTAGTCAACTTTTTTCAGGACGAGACACGGTTATAAAAAACCCCCGAATTTTTCGGGGGTTTACATTATTTTATTTTTTCTTTTTCTTGTTTTGTTTTCTCTTGCCAAAGAGGTTGCCATCTTTAAATCCGGGGCCTTCAGGAGGGCCAAGATAAGTTTGTGCACAACGGAAACCAACGGTACTTGCTGCCTGGTCTTCTTCCATAAACCTGCGGCTTCCGGGAGATAACCAATAAGGCCTGTCGTTCCAGCTACCACCTTTAATTACCCTTGATTTATCGCTTACTAATGAGGTAACGCCGTAACCATAAAAAACCTGGCTTGCAGAGTCGCCATCCATGTAGTTGATTACGTTATTACGTTGGTAGTTCGACCTGTTTTTAACTTCTTCATCAGAGATATCCACTTTTTTCAAGCGGCCCATGCTATCTCTTTCAAATTCGCCGGAGCTGTTTTTGTAATATTTTTGGAATTTATTACCACGGAAGTAGTTAAAGTCCTGCGCATCTAATGAAGTCATCGGCCTGTAAACGTCTCCCACCCACTCACTCACATTACCACTCATATTATACAATCCAAATGCATTGGGGTAGAAGGTTTTTACCGGGCCCGGTATTGCAGCACGGTCGTTCAAACCACCAGCAATACCCATGTTATCACCACTACCTCTTTTAAAGTTGGCCAAAAACCTACCCTGCCAGCTTCCATGGCGGGTATCTCTCATACCATTAGGGTTTTTGCTCCAGGAGTAAATTTGCTGGTTGCTGATTAACTCTTCACCGCTTTTTCCTTCTTTTTTGCGGGGAGCCGGGTTTTGGTCTAAGATGCCATAAGCTGCGTATTCCCATTCTGCTTCGGTAGGCAGGCGGTAACCCATATTTAGAATACCATCTTCCATTTTAACGGTAGAACGGGGTTTTCCATTAATATCTTTTAAGTCAGACTTTTTGGGTCTACCACGGCCCTGGATCATCTCCGGATTCATTAAATAGGTTTCGGTATTAAACGACCCTTCGGCACCACCACCTTTCATTTCACGCTTAACGGCATCTTTTTTTAGGTAACCTTTTTGCATGAGTTTAAGTTCGTTCACACGGTCTGACCTCCATATACAAAAATCATAAGCCTGGCGCCAGGTAACCCCTACTACAGGATAAAAGTTATAAGAAGGGTAGCGGAAGTAATATTCAACAAAGGGCTCGTTGTAAGCCAGTTCTTCTCTCCACACCAGGGTGTCGGGAAGCGCTTTGTTCATTATATTAGTATCGGCGCTAAAGGTATTTTCCAGCCAATATAAATATTCACGGTAATGCACATTGGCCACTTCGGTTTCATCTATAAAAAATGAAGGCACGGTAACACGGCGGGGAACATTGTTCCAATCTCCCATTACATCATCTTCTTTAGCCCCCATAACAAAAGTACCACCTTGTACAAATACAAGACCCGGCCCGGCTTTGGGATATTTTACTTTGGCAACATGAAAGTTGCCCATGTTTTTGTCGTCATAATTCCAGCCGGTTACGCTGGACTTTGATTTCTTTTTGCCAAACAGGCCACCGTTTTTACAGGAGGTAAGTGTTAGGGCAGATACTGCGATTACAAGGAGGCTTTTGCCAAAAATTGATTTTTGCATGTGCATTCGTTTTGCAAATGATTTAACGAAAGGTTTTCTCGATTATTGTGTGTAAATATATGGGGTTATACAAACTGCGAATATAAATACTTTAAATGAAATGCAACCAGGGAAATTGAGGAATAACATTTTTTTTAACGCCTTTAAAAAAAACGTAATATCACCATGATAAAGTTAAAAATTTACCTTCCTTAAAATATTTTGGCCAAATCGCCGTTTCGGGGTTACCGGAAATATTTTTTTTTGGTTAAACAGAACCCTTTATATTTGATGCTTAAAATATTAACATAATTTTGTTTTTTCGGCTAATAAGTAAAAACCCCTATTTTTACACAAATTAGCTTACTTAAAAATTTTGAACTTATAGATCAATTTCTACCTAACCAAGACAAAAAAAACGAATGAAACAATCAACATTGAAACTAACTGCCTTAGCGATGTTACTTGGCGGAGTTATGAGCGCCAATGCACAAACTGCCGATCCGATAAATGTAGTAACTACTGCTGTTCCTTTTCTTAGAATTTCCCCCGATGCTCGTGCCGGTGGTATGGGTGATGCAGGTATTGCCACAGCTCCCGATGCCAATGCCGCATTTTGGAACCTGGGTAAAACGGTATTTGCTAAGAATACTTCCAGTGTAGCTTTAACTTATACCCCATGGCTTAAAGATTTGGGCCTTAATGATGTGTATTTAGCTACAATGGGTGGATATTATAAATTAGACGACCAACAGGCCTTATCTCTTGGCTTGCGTTATTTTAGCCTGGGTAGCATTCAGTTTACGGATGCATCCGGTACACCATTAAATTCCGGAAGACCCCGTGAGTTCTCAATTGATCTTGGCTATTCCAGGAAGCTTAGTGCAAAATCCGGTTTAGGCATCGCTTTGCGTTACATAAGCTCCGACCTGGCTAACGGTGCTTCAAGCGGTGGTACTACTTACAAAAAAGGTAGTTCTGTTGCCGGTGATTTACATTATTTCCATAATGGCGCTAAAGCAAACGGTGCCGGATTTAACTGGGGTGTAACCTTAAGCAACCTTGGCGCTAAAATTTCTTATACCAATGACGCCAATCAAAAAGATTATATTCCTGCAAACTTTGGATTGGGCGGTGCTTACACCAAAGTATTTGATGCAGACAATAAATTAACTTTTGCACTGGATATCAATAAACTCCTGGTTCCAACACCTGCTGATATTTCTGATTCTGCAGGATTGGCTGATTACCGTAGTAAAGGTGTTGTTGGTAGCTGGTTCAGTTCTTTTGGAGATGCTCCCGGTGGATTTAGTGAAGAACTTAAAGAATTATCCTATTCTTTGGGCGCTGAATACACTTACAAAGATCAGTTTAGCTTCAGGGCCGGTTATTTTTACGAAAACCCCACAAAAGGAAATCGTAAATATTTCTCTGTTGGTGCTGGATTAAACTATAATGTATTTGGTTTAAACTTTGCATACCTGCTTCCTTCCGGATCGGGTACCAACCGCAACCCGCTTTCCAATACGCTGCGTTTCAGCCTTGTATTTAACGTTAAATAATTTCATTCTTTTTAATAGAAATAGCGTTCCGTTTATGGAGCGCTATTTTTTTATATTTACAACCTGATTTTCAACATTGGTATGATGAGTTATCGAATTGGTTTTGGAATAGATTTTCACCGCCTGGAAGAGGGGCGAAAGCTTTTTATTGGTGGCGTGGAAATTCCGCATAGTAAAGGAGCCATCGGCCATAGTGATGCCGACGTGTTGCTTCATGCCATTTGCGATGCCATGCTGGGTGCTTTGGCATTGGGCGATATTGGTATTCATTTTCCCAATACCGATGATGCCTATAAAAATATTGACAGTAAGATTTTGCTTAAAAAGGTTTATGAGTTAATCAGGCAAAAAAAATATCGTGTGGTGAATATCGATAGTTCCATTTGCCTTGAAGCGCCAAAAATAATGCCTCATGCTACTTTAATGAGAACCACCATTGCCGCATTGCTGGAGATCAATGTGGATGACGTTTCTATTAAAGCCACCACTACAGAAAAAATGGGTTTTGCCGGGAGGGAAGAAGGGTTATTTGCTTTTGCTAATGTTTTATTACAAAATACAGGAGTGTAGGAATTATGCAAAAGGTTCAACTAAAAATTATCAACCGGTCACCCAATACATTGCCGGCTTATGAAACCACCGGCGCTGCCGGTATGGATGTAAGGGCATTTCTGGCAGGGCCTGAAACGCTCCAGCCAATGGAACGGAAGTTAATACCTACAGGGTTATTTGTGGAAATACCTGAAGGATTTGAAATGCAGGTAAGGCCAAGAAGCGGGCTGGCTTTTAAAAACGGGATTACCTGCTTAAACAGTCCGGGAACAATTGACAGTGATTACCGGGGAGAAATAAAAGTTTTACTCATTAATCTCAGCGCCGAAATTCAAGTCATAAATAATAACGACCGTATTGCCCAACTGGTGCTGAGCAAAGTGGAAACCGCAGAATTATTGGAAGCAACTTTGTTAAATGAATCTCAAAGAGGAGCAGGTGGATTTGGGCATACCGGGAAATAAATTTCAATTCGTGTACAAGTGTATTTTACATATTATTACGGTTGCCCTTCTCATGGCATCGTGCAAAACGGTTAAAAAAATAAATACCGCAATTGCACCCAAAGACAGTGCTTTACTTTCAGCGCAAATACATATTGCAGACTCTACCCAATTTGTAAATGAGGTGAAACAAAGTCTTTTGGATCAAACCATTGACGCTAAAACTTTTTCTGCCAAAATAAAAGTGGAAATTACGGATGCGCAAGGCAAGCAGCCCGATGTAACTGCCGTTGTGAAAATGATTAAAGACAGTGCCATTTGGATGTCGTTAACCGCAACATTTTTAAATTTTGAATTTTACCGGGTGCTGATCACTAAAGATTCGGTAATGCTTCTCAATAAGAGAGAAAAAGAAGTGCAATACCGCTCCTTAAATTATTTGCAGGAAATTACTTCGGTTCCCTTTAACTTAACTACGTTACAGGATTTTCTCCTGGGTAACCCTATTTTTTTTGACAGCAATACTGTTGCGGTAAAAAAAATCCCCGGTTTCATCCTGCTGTCTTCCGTAATGGAAGAATTTAAAAACCTGCTCACCCTTTCTGATGATCACAAATATTTGGTGCATTGTAAGCTGGATGATGTGGATGTTTTCAGAAACCGAACGGCAGATATTACTTATGATAATTACAGCATGATAGATGGGGAATGGTTTTCTTTTAAAAGACAGCTATTGGTTTCGGAAAAAACCAAACTCAATTTAAAAATGGAATACAAGCAAGTGGAGTTTAACAAAGATTTATCGGTAGGGTTAAAAGTACCCCGGAACTATTCCATAAAATAATCCTTATTTTTATTTGGATAAACATTTAATGAAGAAACATTTTTTATTTCTTTCATTTTATATTTGCCAAATATCCTTAATTTTCCATCATGCCGAAAATTGTTTCCCTGCTTGTATGTTGTGTATTCTTCTTTACATCTGTTTTTTCCCAAACCCGGGAAGAATTGGAAAAGCAGCGCTCAGAACTCAGGAAAGAAATTGAGCAAACCGAAAAATTGTTAAAAGATAACAAGGCTAAAACCAAAGAAAACCTTTTGCAATGGAATTTAATTAACAACAAGGTAAACCTTCAAAACCGGGTGGTGGATAATATCAATAAAGACCTTCGCCTGCTGGATAATAATATCTATACCCTGCAAAAAGATATTAATAAATACAACCGTATGCTCGATACGCTGAAACAGGAGTATGCCAAAAGTATGGTTTATGCGTATAAGAACCGAAGCAGTTACGATTTTTTGAATTTTATTTTTGCCGCCGATAACTTTAATGATGCCATAAAACGCATCAGTTATTTAAAAAGTTACCGAAGTTACCGGGAAATGCAGGGCCAAAATATTTTACGCACCCAGGAACTTCGCAAAAAAAAGATTGAAGAAATCAGCGGTGTTAAGGTAAAAAAGAAATCCACGTTGGTTGTACAAAATAAAGAAGTGGCCAACCTGGAAACCCAAAAAAAGGAGCAGGACAGGATATTGAATGAGTTAAAGAAAAAAGGCGGCGACCTCACGAAGCAGATGACGGCAAAGCAAAGGCAAATGAAAAAAGTTTCCAATGCCATTGCTGCCGCTATTAAAAAAGCCCAGGAAGATGCAAAGCGGGAAGCTATTGCCAAGGCTAAAGCACTTGAAAAGAAAGAGAAGGAAACTAAAGTATCCAATGTTCCCAATACCAATACTACCGATACCAAAACAAAAAGTGTAGCCAAAAAGGAAAGTATTTTACTCAACTCCGAAAACCTGGAACTTAATGCCAATTTTGAAAGAAACCGGGGCGCCTTGCCCTGGCCGGTTGATAATGGTTATGTATTGATGCATTATGGCAACAATAAATTACCCAGCGGGGGAGATATGGTGATTACCTGCACCTCCATAGCTTCCAGCGTGGGTACGCCGGTTAAGGTAATTTTTGATGGAGAAGTGATTTCCGTAAATACCAATGATGAGCAGCCTTTTGTGGTAATTCAGCATGGAAAATATTTTACCACTTACACGAACCTTAGTGGAATAAACCTATCCAAAGGGCAAACGGTAAAGCGGGGCCAGGTTATTGGGAGGGTGGCCCCTAATTATGATGGAGATGGCTCTATGGATTTTTACATGAGTACAGAAACCGGCTTTGTTGACCCGGAAAAATGGTTGAGAAGAAAATAATCAGACCAGGGTTTTATATAAAGCTTCATATTGCGGAACGATATTTTCAATGCTAAAGCGTTTTGCCTGCTCCAGTGCGTTTTGTTTAAACCGGCTATATACTTCTTCATTTTCCAAAATTTTTATGGCGTTTCGGGCCATATCTTCGGTATCGCCAATATTACTCATATAACCGCAGTAACCGTTTTTAATAATCTCCGGGAGCCCGCCGGCATTGGTGCTTATCACCGGAACTTCTGCGGCCATGGCTTCCAACGCCGATAAGCCAAAGCTTTCATATTCGCTGGTGAGTAAAAATAAATCGGCAATGGGTAAGATGTCTTCCATTTGCTCCTGCTTGCCCAAAAATTTAATTTCTGCATTATAGGCGCAATTCCTGGTCATGGATTCTATTTCCGGCCTTTCCGGCCCGTCTCCCAGCATTAATAACTTTGAGGGTAGCGTTTTTTGAATGGATAAAAAAGTTTTTACTACATCTTCCACCCGTTTTACTTTTCGAAAATTAGAAGCATGAACAATTATTTTTTCCCGGTTAGGAGCAATAAGTTTTTTAAATGCATCAACAGGCTTTTTATGAAAGCGCTCCACATCTACAAAATTGTAAATAACCTCTATATTCTTTTGGGTATTGAAATTTTTATAGGTTTCATTTTTTAAGTTTTCTGAAACGGCCGTAACGGCATCGCTGGCTTCAATTGAAAAGGCTACAACCGGGCTAAAGGTTTTATCTCTTCCTACCAGGGTAATATCCGTTCCGTGTAACGTGGTAATAACCGGTATTTTCTTTCCCTGCCTTGCCAGGATTTGTTTGGCTAAGTAGGCCGCCGAAGCATGAGGAATGGCATAATGAACATGTAATAAATCTACCTGGTGGTTATTCACCACATCTACCATAGCGCTGGCTAAGGCGGTTTCATAAGGGGGGTAATCAAAAAGCGGATAGGTAGGCACCCTTACTTCATGATAAAATATATTGGCATGGAAACCACTTAACCGAACCGGCTGTTGATAAGTGATAAAATGTATATTATGCCCTTCTTCGGCCAGGGCTTTACCCAGTTCCGTTGCCAACACACCACTTCCGCCAAAAGTTGGGTAACATACAATGGCTATATTCATAAATAAATTTTATGGAGCAAGTTACCAATTTATAAAAAGAAAATTATTGCGAAAGCAGTAAAAATGATTTTGGAAAACAGGTTCAGATGGTTGAATAAGTACCTAAGTATTTTGGTAAGTTTGTAGTTATGAAAAAGAAACTCTTTACTGCCCTGCTGGTTTTGATTTTTGGGGCATCAAATAGCCCGGCACAAAATGCTGATTCTTTAATGATCCGCAATATGGCTAATGAAATTCTTACACAGGGTACGGCATACAAAAACCTGGAATTTATTTGTAAAAAAATAGGGCCCAGGTTAAGCGGTTCGGCAAATGCGGCAAAAGCCATACAAGCTACCACAGCCATGCTTAAAGAAGCCGGAGCGGATACCGTGTATTTGCAACCCTGCATGGTACCGCATTGGGTAAGGGGTGCAAAAGAAATAGCGTATGCTGTGCTTCCCGGAAATAAGAAATACCCGCTGAATGTATGTGCTATTGGCAATACCGTTGTAACAAAACCCGGGGGTGTTTTGGCCGAAGTAGTAGAAGTAAAAAGCATGGAAGCCCTGGAAGCATTGGGATATGCGGTGAAAGGAAAAATTGTTTTTTTTAATATTAAAATGAACCCGGTTTATATTGAAACGTTTAGAGCCTATGGTGAAGCGGGAGTGGGCAGGCGCATTGGCCCGGCACAGGCTGCCAAGTATGGGGCAGTTGGCGTTATGGTTCGGTCATTGGCCAGTAATATAGATGATTTTCCACATACCGGAACCACGCAGTATAACGATTCATTTCCTAAAATTGGCGCTGTTGCTATAAGTACTAAAGATGCGGAATGGCTGAGTGATGCTTTGCAAAAAAATAGCAGGCTCAAAGTATTTTATAAAACCAATTGTAAGATGCTGCCTGAAGTGCAATCCTATAATGTAATTGGAGAAATAACCGGTACGGAAAAACCCTGGGAAATCATTACCGTTGGCGGCCACCTGGATAGTTGGGATTTAGGCGAAGGTGCACAGGATGATGGAGCAGGCTGTGTACAGTCCATTGAAATTATCCGAACATTTAAAAAATTAGGGATAAAGCCAAAGCGTACCCTGCGGGCCGTAATGTTTATGAATGAAGAGAACGGGTTGCGTGGGGGCCTTGCTTATGCCAAACATGCAGAAAACTATAAGGAACGGATCATTTTTGCTTTGGAAAGTGATGCCGGGGGTTTTACACCAAGGGGCTTTTTTACCAATGCAAAAGGTGAAACATTAAATAAAATAGAAAGCTGGTTGCCCTTGTTTAAACCTTACGGGGTATATTATTTGGCCGAAAGTGATGGCGGGGCAGACATTGGACCATTGGGAAAATTAGGAACCGTACTTGCAGGCTTATCCCCCGATAGTCAACGCTACTTTGACTTGCATCATGCTGCAAATGATGTTTTTGAAATGGTGAGTAAAAGAGAATTAGAGTTGGGCGCCATTAATATGGCCGCACTGGTTTGGCTGGTAAGTGAATATGGGTTATACTAATTTTTTTCACACAACACCTATGATGATCCCATTATTTTTAAAGGAACGGCGCCGTTATGGAAAGGAATTAATTAATATTTTTGTATAGGAATACATAAAACAAAAAGTAATGACAGAAATCAGTTCGGCGCCAAAAGCAGAAAAGGTACAACCCACCAAACCCGGGGCTTTCAAGAGATTTATGAGATGGTTTTTCTTTTTATTATTTGCATTTCTTGCCGCTTTTGTTTACTGGAAGTATTATTATCCTTTTACTGATGATGGGGTAAAATCTGGCTATTTAAATTATGCCGTAAGAAAAGGGCAGATTTTTAAAACCTACGAGGGCAAGTTGATCCAGGAAGGGATTAAAACCAATTCGGGGATGGGTATCCAATCCAATGAATTTGAATTTTCGGTAAAAGACAAAAAGATATTTGATGTATTAAAGATTAACAGCGGAAAAATATTTGATTTACATTATAAGGAATATAACGGTGCATTACCCTGGAGGGGAAACAGCCGGTATATTGTGGATAGCATTATATCTATGCGCAGCCCCGAAAAATAATTTACTGCGCCAGCAGTAAAAACATAACGGGTTGTTTATTCAATTGAGGTTTATTTTTTTTCCAGTCTGCAATACTTTGGGTTTTTATTCTTTCCTGCGGGGCGGTTAGGTTGGCCGCAATGCATAAGCGGCTGGAGGGTTTGCAATGATTTAAAAAAGCATCCAGCAACTGGTCATTACGGTAAGGCGTTTCAATAAATATTTTTGTACAGTGGTTTTTAGCAGAGCCGGTTTCCAGCTCTTTAATTTTTTTTACTCTTTTTTCGTTCTCCACAGGCAGGTAACCGCAAAACTCAAATTGCTGACCATTAAGCCCACTGGCCATTAATGCTAACAGTATGGCATTGGGGCCTACCAGCGGCTTTACCGTACAATTCATTTCCTGTGCAATACTTACCAGCTTTTGGCCGGGATCGGCTACGCCGGGGCAACCGGCTTCGCTGATGATGGCAATGTTTTTATTTTCTTTGATCTTTTGGCGAAAATTTATGGTTTCTGCTTCTTCCCGGTTATGGATGCTGAACCATTCAAACCGGTCAATGACAATATCTTTATTTATTTTTTTTAGGAACCTCCTGGCGGTTCGTTCGTTTTCGGCAAATATTACGGTACAGGCTTCTACGGCTTTCAATACATATGCCGGGATGGTTTCCGTGGCTTCCTGGGCCAGTAAAGAAGGGATTAAATAGATGTTGCTCATCCGATAATTACTTTTTCATTGCGTGCTTTATGCAGGCTAAGGGTGGCAGCAATTACGGCATAACTTGGCGCCAGCAGCCAGCCTATAATGGGTACCAGGTGCATCAGGTAAAAAACAAAACCATTTCCTATAGCCAGGCCCTTATGCCTGCCGATAAATTGTATGCTTTGCATGGCGCTTAAATTATTGCGCTCGATGCTGTAATCCAGCATGCTGAAACCTAAGTAATAGCATTCTACCAATAACCCCACTAAAGGCGTTACCCAACCAAACAATGGGAAAAACGAAAGCAAAAAGAGGCTGAGCATGTACAACGATTGCCAAAGCAAATTTCTCAACGCTATTTTAATGGCCCTCCATGCGTCGTTCATCAATTTGGAAAAGCTAAATGGAAAATCTTTGCCGGTGAGAATGGTATCGGTTTTTTCACTTAAGTAAGAAAATAACGGCGACCCTATGATGAGGAAAATAAATTTAAACAACGAAAAATAAAACATGAGGGAAACCATCCAAATAATAATCTGGCAAATGATAACCAGGAAATTCATCCACCCGTTTTTAAAATTTTCCAGCCATTCCCTTATCCCCGTTTTATTCAGGAGCAGTTGGGTGGCCTCGTTGCTGGTAACCCAAAACAACCAAATACCTGCCATAAACATCAGGGTGTACAAAAAACCGGGTATAAGAATCCATTTCCATAATTTATGCCTGGAAATAAACCGGTGCGCTTCCAAATAGGACTGTATGGCTATTACAATTTCTTTTAGCATTTAAAAGCGCCTTTATTGGGTTCGAATAATAGATAAGATTTGGTTAACTTTAAAACAGGCTTCGCTTTCAAAGATATTAAATTATAGGCGTAGTTTATGAATTGATTGTGGGCCGGCAAGCATCCTGAAATGAATATTTTACCCATACAATTTTTTGAAGGAACCCGGGTGTTAGATATTGCAGAAGACCTTTTGGGAAAAATAGTGGTCACTCATTTTAACCATGAAGTAACCAGCGGGCTTATTGTAGAAACAGAAGCATATGCAGGAGTTTCGGATAGTGCATCACATGCTTTTGGAGGAAGAAGAACAGCCCGTAATGAAACCATGTATGCAAAGGGAGGAGCCGTATATGTTTATATATGCTATGGCATACATCCAATGTTGAATATTGTTACCAATAAGAAAAATATTCCTGATGCCGTATTAATTAGAGCCATTGAACCTTTGGAAGGACTTGATATTATGCTTAACCGAACGGGCAAAACCATTTCCGATGCTTCCATAACCCGTGGGCCCGGAAATGTAGCCAGGGCTTTGGGTATTCATAAAGGCTATGATGGGATGCTGCTGCAAAATGGAGCTATAAAAATTTATAAGGAGAACGACAAAAAATTGCGGCAATATTTAATTGGTAAGAGCAAAAGAATTGGCGTAGAAAATTCCGGGAAAGATGCGTTGCAGCCTTATCGTTTTTTTATAAAAGGCAATGCTTATGTGAGCAAACCCAATTCGTAAAAATTAAAACCTTGGACAGGGAATTCCGGTATAACCCGGTTCTCTTTTAATAAAGATTACTGAAAATTCTGAACCCCCACGGCTCCCGGTAGCGGCTTTTAACCCGCTGGTATTAATATCGTAGCTGGCGCCAATCCTCAGGCTGCCAAACTCCAGGCCAACATAAGGGATGATGGCATCTTTAAACCTTACCCATGATCCTAAATATACATTAATAGGATTTTCAGATCCGGGAGAAGGGTTGAGACCAACTGCAGCGCCCACAAGGGTTTCACTGGCTTTATTTTGTATTTGATGAATTACCGAGCCACTTAATGACACCACATCCGAAAGTGGAATAGTACCACCACCATGTAAGGTAACCCGGCCTGTTAAATACCAGCTTTTATCTAAAAAACTCACTTTGGGCCTGTTGATATGATACATGGAAACGCCGAGGTAATAATTATTTTCTCCATCGGTTGATCCCGAAAATAAAAGACCGGCATTTACATCAATATAATTGCGGTTTTTACCATTCAATGAAATATTGATCACATCCGGTGAAGTACCCGGTTGAAACCCGTTTTGAGTTAATTCATCTTCAAAGGTTAGCTTGGTAACATCAATGCCGAGGCTGCTGTACGTTCCCTGGAATCCGGCGCCTATGGTGTTGTAGCCGTCATCGTCTAAAGCTTTATGATAAGAAAGGGAAAGCGAACCATAATTTAATTTCAGGGTATTATTGGCGCTTTGGTCGCTTACGCCGGAAATACCCACTCCAAAAACATCGCCTTCGGGGATACGGTTTTTTAAAATAGCCATATCAAAAGAAGCGCTTGTTGTTACATACGCCTTTGGTATTGAAGGCCATTGATCCCTGTGATTTGCCGCCAACCTCCAGGTACCGGAAAATTTGCCGGTAAATGCCGGGTTTAACGTTAAAGGAGATGAAAAAAACTGGCTAAAATGCGGATCCTGTGCCTGAAGAGCAACGGATAGGAATAGTAAAAATACTAAAGAAAAAAATTTTCTCATTATCACAAAAATTCAGAAAATTAAAGATAGCAAAATGCAGGTAAATGCTGCAATAAATAGCATCTTTTTATATGAAGGGTAAATAAGATATTAGAAATTAACAGTTAAATATGAATTAATTCTGCAATTTAACACCAAAAGCCAAATCGCCGGCATCACCAAGCCCGGGTACAATATATCCTTTAGCGGTTAATTCATCATCAATATCGCCGCACCATATTATGGCATTGGGCTCGTTCCTGAGAACATATTCAATGCCCACTGTACAGGCAATGGCACAAACAATATGCAGCTCTTTGATATCGCCTTCATCTTTTAAATACTGTATGGATTTTACCAGTGATGCACCTGTAGCCAGCATGGGATCGCTAATGATCACCACTCTCCCGGCAAGTTCAGGGCAACTCATATACTCCAGGTTTATTTCAAAACTGCCGTCGGCATTGTGTTTTCGGTAAGCGCTTAAAAAAGCATTATCGGCTTTATCAAAATAATTCAACAGGCCGTTATGCATGGCAAGCCCGGCCCTTAAAATGGTGGCCAATACGGGTTGTTGTTTTAGCACTTTACATTCTGATGTACCCATAGGTGTAGTAACTTCCAGGGTCTTCCATTCCAATTGTTTACTGATTTCATAGCCAATTACTTCGGCAATACGTTCCAGGTTCCTGCGAAAACGCATCCGGTCCTGTTGTACCTCCACATCCCTGAGTTCACAAACCCAATTGCTGATTAAAGAATGATCACGGCTTAAATTATTAACCTGCTGCATTTATTTTACACATTTGGATGAAAAATAAAATTAACATCCCATTTATGGCAAATCTATACAAAATAAGGAGATATGTTTATTTTTATACGATAAAATTCAGGGAAATGAAAAGTACAAGAGCTTTATGCTTTGCTTTAACTATTTTTTTACTGGCCTGTAAGGATAACGGCAGCAATACAGGCAAGGGAAAAGATGAGTATGAAACTACAAAAGAATCACTGGAGCAGGTGGAGCAAAAAAATCCTGCCCGCTTCCTGGAGATTCAAATAAAAGATAAAAAAAATATTATTGGCCAAACCGTGGTACAAGGGGTAATAAGCAATAACGCCAAAGTGGTTACTTTTAAAGATATTAATCTTAAGTTTTCCTATTATAGTAAAACCGGCACAATGCTTCAGCAAGACCGTACCGTAATTTATGATAGTGTGGCTCCCGGTAAAAGTATAAAATTCAAAACCAAAGAATTTGCGGCTAAGGGAACCGACAGTGTTGCGGTAGAAATTCTTGGAGCCCGGTATTAACCCCTGCAATCCGAATTTCTATACCCATACATTTTATAATTAAAGTACTTCCTGCATTGAAATAATCACTCATGTTTTTTCAAAAATTCCCTTAACACATATTGCAGGATGCCCTGGTTTTTATAATATTCAATTTCAATTGCAGAGTCCAACCTTGCTTCTACCGTAAATTTGGTTTCTTTACCCGAAGGGTGAATGGCGTTTACATCCAGCATTTTATGGGGTTGTAAATTATTGGCCAGTCCGCTGATCGTAAAGATTTCTGTTCCATCCAGGCCCAATGAGCTGGCATTTTGCCCATTGGTAAACACTAAAGGGGCAACGCCCATTCCCACTAAATTACTCCGGTGTATGCGTTCAAAACTTTCGGCAATAACGGCTCTTACACCCAATAGAAAAGTGCCTTTTGCCGCCCAATCCCTTGAAGAGCCGGAACCATATTCTTTTCCTGCTAAAATGATTAGAGGTGTTTTTGTTTTTTGATATTCCATTGCCGTGTCATAAACCGTTTTTACCTCGTTGGTAGGAAAAAACCTGCTGAAGCCGCCTTCTTTGTCGGTAATTTTATTTTTTATACGCACATTGGCAAATGTGCCCCGCATCATTACTTCATGGTTTCCTCTCCGGGAACCATAGGAGTTAAAATCTTCTTTGGCAATGCCGTTGGCTTTAAGGTAAGCGCCGGCTGAAGAATCTTCCTTAAAAGAGCCGGCCGGTGAAATATGATCGGTGGTAACCGAATCGCCTAAATATAACAATACCCTTGCCTGGTTAATATCGGTAACTTCATTTGGCGTAGCGCTAAGGTTTTCAAAAAACGGCGCTTCTTTAATATAGGTTGAAGTTTTATTCCATTCAAAATTTTGGTCCAGGTTTACATTGAGGTTTTGCCAGTCTTCTGAGCCGTCAAAAATAACATCATATACTTCTTTAAAATCGCCCTGCTTTAAACATTCGTTAATGGTTTTTTGAATTTCTTGCCTGGATGGCCAAATATCTTTTAGGTAAACGGCTTGCCCGTTAGGGTCATAATCAATCGGTTCATTGATGAGGTCTATATCTACACGGCCCACCAGGGCATACGCTACAACCAGCATGGGCGACATTAAAAAATTCATTTTAACCTGTGGATGTACCCGTGCTTCAAAATTTCTGTTGCCGGAAAGTACAGAAGCAACAACCAACTCACCTTTATCTACCGCCGTAGCAATTGCCGGAGGTAAAGGACCGGAATTTCCGATGCAGGAAGTGCATCCATAACCCACGGTGTGAAAGCGCAACGCTTCTAAATCGGCCGATAAGCCGGAACGTTCCAAATATTTAGTAACCACTTTTGAACCGGGAGCCAATGATGTTTTAACCCATGATTTTGTTCTCAATCCTTTTTCAACGGCATTCCTGGCCAGTAAACCTGCACCCATCATTACCGCCGGATTAGACGTATTGGTACAACTGGTAATGGCCGCAATTACAATGCTGCCATCACTGATCACAAACTCTTTGTTTTTTTGTTTAATGCGAACTGAAAATAATTTATCATCGGTAATTACTTCGGCACGGCTTTCGCCGCTTAGCGGCACTTTGCCAAATGTAAATTCTGTTCCGGAGCCGCCTTCCATCAACCAGGCCGATTCTTTTCTTTGGGCTTGCGGTTGATAATCTCTTTTATGTTCTTCTTTTAAAATGCTCGTAAATTTTTTGGAAAGATCTTTTACAAAAATTTTGTCTTGTGGGCGTTTGGGGCCGGAAACAGTGGGCTCCAGGGTAGAAAGGTCTAATTCCACTACGGAAGAGTATTGGATGCTTTCATTGCCGGTGCGCCACAGTAAATTTTCTTTGCAATAAGTTTCTACAATGGCGATTTGTTCTTCACTCCGGTTGGTGGTTTTCATATATTCCAGGGTGCGCTCATCAATTGGAAAGTACGTAACCGTACAACCGAATTCCGGCGACATATTGCTAATGGTAGCACGATCGGTAACCGTTAAATGATTTAAACCCTCGCCAAACACTTCCACAAATTTACCTACCACACCCTGGTCTCTCAGCAGCCGGGTAATGGAAAGTACCATATCGGTAGCCGTGCATTGGTCGGGAATTTTACCGTTAAGTTTTAATCCCACCACCTGGGGGCAGGTAAAGAAAATGGGCTGTCCAAGCATGGCGGCTTCTGCTTCAATGCCGCCAACCCCCCATGCAATTACGCCAATGCCATTCACCATGGGAGTGTGAGAATCGGTGCCTACTAATGTATCAGGAAACAGCCAGCCATCCCTGCTTGTAATTCCCTGCGCTAAATATTCCAGGTTTACCTGGTGGCAAATACCCATTCCGGGGGGTACCACTGTAAAATTGGATAAGCCTTTTTGTGCCCATTTTAAAAGTTCATAGCGTTCTTTATTACGTTCAAATTCCAGCTCAACGTTTTTGTCATAGGAATAATCCGTTCCATAATAATCCACCTGTACCGAATGGTCAATGACTAAATCAACCGGGATGGCCGGGTTTATTTTTTGCCCATCTTTACCATGCCGAATAAATTCGGCACGCAACGAAGCCATATCCACCACAGCCGGAACACCGGTAAAATCCTGCATTAAAATCCTGGCAGGCTTAAACGGAATGTCTTTATCAGGCGGTTGCGGTTTCCATTTTAGCAAGGTTTCAATATGCTCATCGGTAATGCTGAACCCGTCATAATTTCGTAATACATTTTCCAATAAAATGCGGATGCTGAAGGGCAGGTGTGTGATATTTTCAGGTAAATGTTTGAGTGAGCTATATTGATATTGCTTTTGATTTACGGTAAGCTCCTGTTTTGATTTTGCTTTTGAATAAGACATGATGTTGAGCGGGTTTAAACTTTTAGCAAAGTGTATTGATAAATAAATGATCGCATTTATGATTGCAATCCGTGAAGTATAAAATTACGACTTAAACAACGGTTTCTGTTTAAAAAATAGTGAACAGTTCCTGCTGATACAGAAACAGGAATATGATGATCAGGAGTTATTATAAATTTTGATTACAGGTTCCCTGATAGCCGCTGCCTGGCTTGTGGAATAATAAAACAGGGCATCCGCAATTTGAGCAGGTTGTACCCATTCTGAAAAATCGGATGTGGGCATGGCTTCCCGGTTTTGAGGCGTGTCAATAATACTCGGTACAATAACGGCGCTTACTACATTTTTTCCTTTTGCTTCTTTATTCATTAATTCAGACAGGCGAAACAATAACGACTTAGATAAAGCATAAGCCGTAAGGCCTTTGGCGTGGGCAAAGTCATAACCCGGCCTGGAGCCGATAAAAAAAATACGTCCTGAATTTTGTTGCATCATTTGTAAAAACACCGGTTGGGCAATATGATAGGCCGTTTCAAAATTTAATTGGTATTGAGCATAAATATTTGCAGATGTAGTATTTGAAATATCGCCCATGGCAAAACCCCCTGCAGTAAGAATGGCTACATCAATCGTATGATAGTTGCGGATAATGGTTTCTATAGCCGTTTTACAGGTTTCTTCCTGCAAAAGGTCTATTTCAATTTCCCTGTAGTTTTCATCCGAAAAAGCCGGGTTGCTTTTTTTTTG
>JAFDZZ010000108.1 GCA_018266715.1 Bacteroidota bacterium | reverse complement strand
TGTTGCCTGTACAAATAAACCAAATTCTGAAATACCAATGGGCTTATTTACCGGATCGGGGAATAATGTGCTATCGGAGTCGAGTAAATATTTTTTCCAGTTAGCGCCTACAATTACATCAGCAAAGGATTTGGTGAAATCACTTAAGTTGTAATTGGCTTCAATGCCCCAAAGGTCGCTCCTGTCTAACAATCCACCCCCTTTAGGTACCGGAAGGCGCCTTACTTTGTTATACATATCCTTAAACTGTGGAGAGCCTAATTCAGGCCTTCCCTGGTCGGCCACTATACGTGCACGGGCATGAGCTGCAGAATCTACCAGGCCGTTCATTAAACCACTTAGGTAAGTAGTGATATATTGAGGATACCAGGTAGTGGAGGGTTTCCAAAGTTCATTAAAGTTTTGAGTGGTTGCCGCAAGGTTAAACGTTTGGCCTGCATTTTCCTGTGTAGTATAAACCCTGGCATTCCAGTTTTTGCTTTTCATCTCAAACTTGTACTGCCCCATTTTAAAATCTTTAATGGAATAACGGGATGCGCCGGTATAGATGGTGTTACCCGTACCCCAATAGCCTGCTAAAATAGCTTCGGTATTATTGCTTATTTTATAATTAAAAGAAGCACCTACTTTAAAATTAACGGTATTGGGGTCCACTAATTGCTGTTCGGTAAAGCCCGTACGGGAAACTTTATTGGGGAAACGTACAATACTATCAATATAATTACTTAGGAATGGAGGTATTTGATTTGCGGCCATCATTTTTTGCAAAATGGGCGATAAGTCCTGAACGGTTTCATCGCCATAAACATTCACGCCATCATAGCCGGGTGAATTTGCCCGGTTCCCGGGAAGGAGAACCCCGTTGGAGCGGTCATAATTACGGTAATCCATACCAATCCAGTCTTTTGCCTGTATGAGTTCTGAAGTGATTTTAAATGCAAACTTGTCGGATATTTTTTTGCCCCAGCGCACCGCCCAGTTATAATAAGGAGAAGGGCTTCTTTCACTGCCATCTGCATGCATGAGGCCGGTTTTTACAATTAAAGAAAGCCCCTGGTATTTAAACGGATTTTTACTGGAAATGAGAAGTGTACCATTCATACCGCCCGGGCCATATAATGCCGATGAAGCGCCCGAAAGTAATTCCATATTATCCACATCCAATTCATTAAGACCTACAATTGATCCTACGGAGAAGTTCAAGCCCGGAGCCTGGTTATCCATACCATCTACCAATTGGTTAAACCGCACATTTCCGCTACCTCCAAATCCACGGGTGGTAGGGGTACGAAAAGTAAGTGAAGATGTAGTAACATCCACACCTTTTAAATTTGATACAATATCATAATAATTTGATGCAGGGGCGTTGCGTATTACCGTGGGGCCTACCCTTTCAATAGAAACCGGTGTTTCCATCAGTTTTTCAGAAACACGGCTGGCCGAAACCACCACTTCCTGGCCCAGTACATTTGAGGGTACAAAGGCCACGGTAACAGGCTGGCTGGCAGAATTTACAGTAACTTCCTGTATTTCATAGCCAACAGATGAAAATATTAGGGTAACGGGTAACGCTTTTTTGGTGGTAATTTCAAAATTCCCTTTGTCGTCGGTAAAAGCGCCATCATCAGAGCCTTTTACCGTAACCGATACAGCAGAAGCCGCTTCCTTAGTAACATTGTTTTGAACTTTACCTTTTATAGTTATGTTTTGGGCAAGAGCAACCGACACCAGTAAGTTGGCAAGCACAAACATAACCAGCGAGCTAATAGTTTTTCTCATTTCTGGTTAATTTGGGTTATTAATTTTAATAGCAAAATAAGCATTGTTGTTAAACTGCAAAATTTTATTTTTTGCACTCCTGTTAATATTTACTCCATATTTTATAAAAAGGATTAAAATCCCTGTCATAATTTCGCATATGCAGCAATTTCAATTTCCGGGGCAAACCGCTTTTTACCAGGGTAAAGTTAGAGATGTTTATACGATTAATGACCAATTACTGGTAATGATTGCCAGTGACCGGATATCAGCTTTTGACGTTATTTTACCCAAACCCATACCCTTTAAAGGTCAGATTTTGAACCAACTCGCTGCTTTTATGCTAAACGCCTGCAGCGATATTTGCCCCAACTGGCTTTTAGAAAGCCCGGCGCCGAATGTAAGCATTGGCAAAAAATGTCATCCCATTAAAGTAGAAATGGTGGTGAGGGGCCATTTAACCGGCCATGCCTGGCGGCTTTACCAGGCCGGCAAAAGAGAAATTTGCTCCATTCCCATGCCCGATGGACTTAAAGAAAATGATCCTTTTCCTAAACCAATTATAACTCCAACCACAAAAGCCGAAACCGGCCACGACGAAGATATCAGCATTAGTGAAATATTAAAAAGAAGGCTGATAGATGCCTTTCACTGGCAAACCATGCAATTGTATTCTTTGGCTTTATTTAGAAAAGGGAAAGAAATGGCAGACCGCCAGGGACTAATCCTTGCGGATACCAAGTATGAATTTGGCCTTTTAAAGGAAAAGCTGGTATTAATGGATGAAATTCATACCCCCGACTCCTCCCGCTATTTTTATGCCGAAGGATTTGAAGAAAGACAAGCCAAAGGCGAAAAGCAACAACAATTAAGTAAAGAATTTGTAAGGGAGTGGCTGATGGCCAATAATTTTATGGGAAAAGAAGGCCAGCAGGTTCCCGAAATGACCGAAGAATGGATTAATGCCATAAGTGGCCGGTATATCGAATTGTTTGAAAAAATTACAGGCCAAAAATTTATTCCTCAACCGATGAGTAATGAAGCTACCTACCATCTCATACAAAATGCGCTGTCAAAATATTAGCTTCTTTATTTTCATTCTTTTTAACATTAAGCAATGTAACTTGCAAAAAAGTGAAAAAGTTTGAATAAACATTACCTGATAGCGTTTCTTATTCTTTTCCAGTTTCATTGCACAGCTCAAAAAAAAACCAATATGGAGGAAAGTAGCTCTACAACAAAAAATTTATCAACTGCTACATTTGGGAACGGCTGCTTTTGGTGCACCGAAGCCGTTTTTCAACAGTTGAACGGCGTTCAAAAGGTGGAAAGCGGTTATAGCGGTGGCACAGTGGTTAACCCAACGTATAAACAAGTATGCACCGGAACTACGGGCCATGCGGAATGTCTCAACATTTATTTTGACAGTTCGGTTATTTCTTTTGATGAATTACTGGAAGTGTTTTGGAAAACCCACGACCCAACCACGCTAAACCGGCAAGGGAACGATGAAGGCACGCAATACCGCAGTGTAATTTTTTATCATAACGATCATCAAAAAGAACTGGCCCAAAAATACCAGGAGAAACTGGATAAAAGCGGGGCATTTGATGCGCCGATCGTAACGGCCCTGGAACCCTTTTCAACATTTTATAAAGCAGAAAATTATCACCAGGATTACTATAATCAAAACGGTGAAGTTCCCTACTGCCGTTTTGTGATACAACCCAAGCTTGAAAAATTTAAAAAAGCTTTTGCGGATAAGCTGAAGAAAAATCCCTGATTCCGGTTCCGGCATTTTTACTTTATTACGAATGAGAAATGCTCCGCAGCTTTACCGGTTATATAATCTTCAATCAAACTTTCCTTATTTCAGTTAAATTTGCAGTATGACCAATGGCTTCAATATTGCATTCAATTCTTTAAAACTTTCCCTAAAAGAGCTTAAAGTAAATAAACTGAGAACGGCATTAAGCCTTACCGGTATTGCCTTTGGTATTTTTTGCATCATTGGAGTTTTGGCTGCGGTAAACAGCCTGGAGTTAAACATTCAAAATGAATTAAAGGGACTGGGCAGCAACACGGTGTATATTGATAAATGGGATTACAGCGGCGGCCCGGACAGGCCTTACTGGAAACTGAGGGCTCGCCCTGCTATGAAGGCCGAAGAAGCCGGCCTGGTTAAGGAAAGAACTTCGGCCCTGCAATACATTTCCTTTTTAATGGAACTTAGAGGACCCATAAGCTATAATAATTTCGAAAACAACAGCAGTACCGTTTATGGGGTTACCGAATCACAAATGGATATTCAGCCCTTGCATTTTTATGACGGAAGGTTTTTTTCTGCAGCCGAGTTTAAGTCTGGTTCACCGGTAGGTATTTTGGGTTATAAAAATGCCGAAGATTTTTTTGGCTCACCGGAAAGGGCCATAGGAAAACAAGTGAATGTAAAAGGACGTAAAGTAACCATTATAGGAGTGCTTAAAAAAGACGGTGTAAATTTTATTGGTTGGAAATTTGATGATTGCATCATGCTGAGTTATAAATTTTGCCGCCAGGTTTTTAATGAAGATTTCAGCCATACCGTTTTAATTGCCAAAGGATATCCCAAAGTAACGCCGGAAGCCTTAATGCAGGATTTAAAAGGCGCCATGCGGCAGGTGCGCCGTTTGAGCCCTACACAGGAAGATAATTTTTCCTTAAACAGTGTACAGGCTTTTAGCGCCGCCATCACCGATTTTTTCTCTGTATTGAATATCATTGGCAGCATTATTGGTGGGATAAGCCTGATTGTTGGCCTTTTTGGAATTGCAAATATTATGTTTGTTACCGTAAAAGAACGAACGCCGGTAATCGGCTTAAAAAAAGCGATTGGAGCCAAAAAGGGAAGTATCCTTTTTGAATTTTTAATGGAAGCCGTTGTGCTTTGCCTGCTGGGTGGAGCCATTGGGTTATTATTGGTTTTTGCCGGTACGGTTATTTCCACTCGTATGTTGGATTTTCCCATTTTTATTTCAGTACCCATGCTCATCACCAGTATAATTATTTGTGTGGTGGTAGGTGTACTTGCCGGCATTTTTCCGGCATCAAGGGCTGCAAGGCTTGATCCGGTAGTAGCCATACGCAGTTAGCAATTTAATTTATGACCATCTGCTTACCTTTGTTTCAATCATTAATGAATCGCCATCGTTAAAACACCGGTTATATTAGCCATTGAATCCAGTTGTGATGAAACTGCAGCCGCAGTAAGCATTAATGGAAAAATTTGCAGTAATATTATTGCTACTCAAAAAATTCATGAGCAATATGGCGGAGTTGTGCCCGAACTGGCCAGCAGGGCACATTTACAAAATATAGTTCCCGTGGTGGATGCCGCAGTAAAAAAAGCCGGGGTTCAATTACAGGATGTAGATGCCATAGCATTTACCCAGTCGCCCGGATTAATTGGCGCTTTGCTGGTTGGAGCCGGTTTTGCCAAATCCCTGTCACTGGCTTTAGGGAAGCCTTTAATAGCGGTACACCACATGCAGGCCCATGTTATGGCCAATTTAATCAACCCACCCCTACCGGAGTTTCCCTTCTTATGCCTCACCGTAAGTGGGGGGCATACTCAAATTGTACAATGCCAGTCACCCTATGATATGAAGGTAATTGGAGAAACCATTGACGATGCAGCCGGCGAAGCTTTTGACAAAACCGCAAAACTTATTGGCCTTCCCTACCCCGGCGGCCCGCTTATTGATCAATATGCTGCTTTAGGTAACCCTCAGGCATTTTCTTTTCCCGAACCTAAAGTAGATGGGCTTAACTTTAGTTTTTCGGGGTTAAAAACTTCTATTTTATATTTTTTGCAAAATGCCGGTAAGTCCAATGTTTACAAAGAGGCTTTTACCGCCACTGAGGAAGAAAAAAAACAATTCATTCAAACGCATCTTGCCGACATCTGTGCATCAGTGCAGCATCGGATTATTCATATTTTATTGAACAAATTGCAAAAAGCTTCACAACAAACCGGCATCAAAACCATTTGCATTGCCGGTGGCGTAAGCGCCAACAGGGGTTTAAGAAACGAACTCACCAGGCTTGGCGGGCAATTAAACTGGAAGGTATTTATCCCTCCTTTTGAATATTGTACCGACAATGCCGCTATGATAGCCATTACCGCACATTATAAATACCTGCAAAACGATTTTGTAAAAGAAGATGTAGTGCCTATGGCCAGGGCCGAATGGTGAGGGAGTTAAGAGATATAAGTTAGGAGTTATGAGTTATGAGTTATGAGTTATAAGTTATGAGTTTTGAGGTAAGGGAGATAAGGGATTTGGGTTTGCTGTAATGTTTTATAATAGAATAAACTGCCTGATGGTAATACCGGGATTGATTTTAAAAAATCGAAATTATCCATTACCAATTAAAGATTAATAAGTGTTCCGTTTTAAGCAATTCGCCATACAGCAGGATAAGTGCGCCATGAAAGTGTGTACAGACTCCTGCTTATTTGGAGCCTGGGTAGCAAATGAAATGGAGAATGAAAAATCAATTCATCGTATTTTAGATATTGGCACCGGCACCGGATTACTGGCATTAATGCTGGCCCAAAAAAGCCGTGCTTCCCTTATGGCAATTGATATTGATGGCAATGCAGCTTTGCAGGCACAGGAAAATTTTAAAGCAAGCATTTGGAGCAATCGTTTAACGGCCCAACACCTTTCGTTACAAAACTATCATCCGCAACAGCCTTTTGATCTCATCATTTGCAACCCACCCTTTTTTGAAAACGATTTATTGTCGCCGGATGTAAATAAAAATACGGCAAAGCACCAGGGGGTATTAAAATTAGAGGAACTGTTTATGTTTATTGCACAAGCTTTATCCCGTGAAGGTATTGCCGCCATTTTAATGCCGGATAACTTAAGCCAAAAAACCCGGGAAATTGCCGGGCTGCATCAACTTTTTTGTTTTAAGGAAATGAAAGTAAGGCAAAGCCCGCAACATGCTTTTTTTAGAACCATGCTATTGCTAAGCCATAAAAAAAACGAACGCCTGATCAGCGAAATGTGTATTAAAGATGCTGAAGGCCACTATACCCCGGAATTTATAAGCCTGTTGAAAGATTATTACCTGCATCTCTAAAGTAATGGCCCGTTCCAGGCCGTATGGCCAAGCAAAGGCTCAAAAACATTGCGATGATAGGCTTCTTCAAATGCCCGAAGATGGTTGTGATGGTGCAAATCGGTACCTACAAAAGAGCATAAGTTATTTTCTATGATATATTTTGCAGCCTTGCTCACGGCCTTGCCATAATAACCGGTAAGCGATAACAGGTTTACCTGGAGCAAAAAACCTACTTCTTTTAAACGGTCGAACATTTTAGGTTGATCATGGTAGTAGCTGTACCGTTCCGGGTGCGCTAAAATTGGGCTGTACCCTTCCATAATTATTTTAAACGACAATTCTTCCGGCTGCCTGGGCATTGAGGAAAATGAAAATTCTGTAAGGATCAGGTTGTCCTTAAGGGTTAATAGTTCTTTTTTGGCCAGGAGTTCAAGGAAAACCTCATCTAAAAAATATTCAGCGGCGGCATTTACTTCATAGTTAATTTGCTGTTGTTGTAAAGCTTCCCTTAATACCTGCAAGGCCTTATGAATCGTTTCGGGGGTATTGCGGTACAAGTCGGAAATCACATGCGGTGTTGCAATTGATTTCTTCAATCCTAAACCCATCAGGCCTTTTACCAGTTGCAAAGAGGTTTCAATATCCGGTGAGCCATCATCAATACCCGGAAGGATATGTGAATGCATATCCACCGTTATTGGAAAATAACCACTTACCTTATGGGATGATTTATTTTTATTAAGTCCAAACATAACCAACGACCCGATGTGAAATAGCCCGGCATTTTAAAATTACCGGTTAATTTTTTTTATAAAACTGGTGTAGTTTACTCAAAGGTTTTAGCACCGAAACAAAAAAAGCAAAGGGGATTTTATTTTTTTTCATAGCAAGATAATCCCGTCGGTTTGCCCTCACCCTTTGAAGGAAACTTTTATTACTCATACCGCCAACCCTCATTTTTACAATCAGCTTGGGTAAATAATAAGCCGATAAGCGGTATTTGTAAAGATAGCGTGACATAAACTCGTAATCGGCTGCAGAAAAATAGTGGTTTTCATAGCCACCGTACTGCTCTATGCATGATTTCCGGATATAAAAAGTAGGATGGGCAGGCATCCAGCCAAGTTGAAAAAGGCTTCTTTTATAAGGCTTCCCTTTCCAAATACGCCATATCTTCCCGGGATCATCCTGGTAAACATACTCCAGGTCGCCGTAAATGGCATCGGCATTACTTTCTTCAAATGCCTTTACTATTGCTGCAATTACATCAGGTGTATCCAGCATATCATCGCTGTTAAGAATGCCTATAAAATCACCCGTTGCCAACTCAAGGCCTTTATTAATGGCATCATACATTCCACGGTCTGTTTCTGAAACCCAGTGGGCAATGTGATGACTGTATTTTTGAATGATATTTACTGTGCCATCTTTTGATTTACCATCAATAATAATATGTTCTATATTGGGATAAGTTTGACCCGTTACCGATTCAATACAATCTGCCAGGTATTTTTCCGAATTATAGGTTACTGTAATGATGGACAGCTTCTTCATTAAGCGAATATAAAAAAAAACAGCATACCGTTAGGCATACTGTTTTTTATAAAAGCGTTATTTAGTAAATTATCGTTCTATCACACAGTTTTCCATAACCAGCATATCCATATTAGTTCTTAAAAAACAAGCCAGGGCTTCCTCGGGCTTATTCACTATCGGTTCATTTTCATTAAACGATGTATTGAGTAAAATGGGCACCCCTGTTTTTGCCCTAAAGGTTTCAATAAGCCGGTAATACCGGGGCGATATTTCTTTATCCACGGTTTGCAGGCGGCCGCTGCCATCCACATGGGTTACGGCAGGGATGGTATCCCGCATTTCTTTACGGATAGGAAAAACTTTTTCCATGAAAGGAACAGGCTCGTCTATTTCAAAATACTCGCTTACATATTCTTTTAAAATAGATGGGGCAAAAGGCCGGAAACTTTCCCGGCGCTTGATTTTTGAATTCAAAATTTCTTTGGCGTCTTTTCTCCTGGGATCGGCAATGATGGATCTTGCACCCAATGCCCTTGGACCAAATTCTGCCCTGCCATTCATCCACCCTACTACCCCGCCATTTATTAAGCAATTAACAACAGCCTCATACAATTCATCATCGGGCAGTTGCCGGTAAACAATATTTTCTTTTTCCAGTAAGGATTTAATTTCTTCATTGGTTGATTTGCTCCCGGTGTAAGCAGAAAAAATTGGGGAACGATGCATATTTTTTTGCTGATGCTGAACGTATAATGCTGCGCCCATAGAAATACCTGCATCATGCCCTGCCGAAGGGATATATACATTTTTAAATGGCGTATTACGGGTTATTTTTCCGTTGGCCACGCTGTTTTGCGCCACACCCCCGGCAATACATAGATCCTTAAGCCCGGTGGCTTTGTGCAAGTGATGCAGTAAATGAAAAATCACTTCTTCGGTAAATCTTTGTACAGAAGCGGCAAGGTTTTTATGGTAAGTAGAAAGTTCCTCTTCTTTACTTCTTGGTTTTCCAAATTTTTCAATCATCAACTCACTAAAAAGCGGCGCCACAAGGGGCACATGGTCTTCATTATAGGTAATGATACCCTGTGTGCCTTTTCTAAAATATTTTAGGTTTAGTTTAAACAACCCGTTTGAAGTTAACTCCACTACATCCTGTAATTGATTTACAAAAACCGGTTCGCCGTAAGGCGCCATACCCATCACTTTATATTCATCACCGTAATGCGGAAAACCTAAAAGCTGCGTAAAGGCCGTATAAAAAATTCCCATGGAATGCGGAAAATCCAGCGACTGCAACACTTCTATGGAATTGGCTTTGCCCATACCGGTCATGGTAGTGGTAAAATCACCCGAGCCATCAATGGACAGGCAAGCTGCTGTTTCAAAAGGCGAAGCAAAAAATGCAGAAGCCAGGTGGCTTCGATGGTGCTCTACATTAATTACTTTATGGGCAAATTGGCCGGCCGGCAATCCTGAAATTGCTGAAAGTTCAGCTTCTATTGAAGCTGCTTTGCGGCTATTCAAAAACCGGTCTTTAATCGTAGCGGCGCTACCGCCAGGGTTTGATAAAACATAAAGAATTTTTTTTAAAAATTTTGCTTTCGGATCCCGCCCAATGGCAAAATAATCCACCTGCGCCATAGATACAGCGGCTTCTTTAAGGCAAAAAGCAACGGCTTTCGCCGGAAAACCTGCCCAGTGTTTAATACGGGTAAAGCGTTCTTCTTCTGTAGCGGCAATTAATTTCCCATCTACAAATATGGCCGCAGAAGCATCGGCATGGTATGCATTAATTCCTAAAATGATCATGTTCTTAAATCGCTCTTTTATTCTTTATACTATTTACAAATAAGATTAAAAATTTTCTCAGGCAATTGGTATGTTTTTTTTGCCAAAACTAAATTTATCCCTCATGTTTGTCATGGGTCTTTCAAAATATTTGTACTGCAATGTTGCGGTAACAATACTTGCCACCCACACCATTAATATCCTTTCCCAACTGCTGAAACCAGCGGCATATTTATTCACCAGCAATACAAATGCCCAATGTACAAGATACAGTGAATAGGAAATTAAACTGATATGCGTAATGATTTTATGCCAAATACGATTGGAGCTTGTTTTAATACTATCGCATAAAGGCAAAAGCATGGCAGCAAATAATGAGTAGAAACTAAAGAAAAATGTTTTGAGGAAAAAGCCGCCCTTCATGCCAAAATGCTGCAGGTAATCGAAATAAAAAATGAAAAGCGAAACAATGGTGCCTGCAAGCCCAAGAACAAAAAAATGGAAACGGTATTTTGTAAAAAAAGCAGGATGGAAATATTTTAATAATGCAAAACCAACGCCAAATGCAATGGAATCGAGCCTTAGGGGCATAATAGTACGAAAGCCAATCAGCCATTCGGGGTTGGCCGTAAGCGCCAACACAATCCTGCACAAAAGACATAGAGCTATAACCAATGAAACAGCAAATACAAACAATCGTTGCCCCCGTAGTTTTAACCAAAGTATTGCTGTGGCAAGCAACAACGGAAACAGCAAATAAAACCACTCCTCAATAGACAGGCTCCAGGCCGGGCCAAAAAATGTGGGATGCGGATGAAAAGTGTTTTGAAGAAAAACTACAAAAAGAAAGTAATACGACTTTAATGTGCCGCCCATCATTACTTCAAGCAATACATACACAATGAGCATCAAAAAATAATTGGGTAGTGTACGAAACCATCTCCTCACCCAAAAATTTTTAACGGCTAAGGATAAACTCTTTACTTCTCCTGAAAATAATTTTAATAAAATGCCGCCAATTAAAAAACCACTGAGCACAAAAAAAGTTTCAACTCCTATAAATGCAAATAGCTGAGTAGTAACCCGGGCCGAATTGCGCAGCAGGTAGTACGAATTGGTATGTGCCACCAAAACGCATAAAATGGCAAATGCTCGGAAAATATCCAATCCAAAAACCCTACCCTTGTCCACTTTCATTTTTTGATTCGGGTTGCCTGGGCGCTGAGCCCGACTTATAGAAAAAATACATCATGGTAAAAATGGCGCCGTAGGCAAAAATATTAAACCAGGTGTGGTGATCGAGGCCAAGCGGCATGGGCCAGTTACGGTCAACCGCTAATAAAAACAAAGAAATGCGTACCACATTTATGGTCCACAGCAATAATAAACCACCGCAAACCCAAAGTATTTTTAAAAACCATTTTCCTGCAGAAGCCAATATAAACGCAATCCAAAAACTATACACACCATAACCTACGCAACTCATGGCAATTCGTACCCCTCGCCCATTTACAATTTTAATAGAAAAATTTGGGGCAAAATAGGTTTCGATTCCAAATAATGATAAAAGAAATTTGGTTGATTTCATCAATCCCCACTTAAGTTGAGAAACAAAATCCAGGTATTGGGCAACAAAAGGGCTATAATAACCGTCCGTGGCCGAAAGGCCAATGATGAGCAAAGTGCCGTAATATAAAAAAGCAAAAATCAACAGAAATTTTGCCACAAAAAAAAGGAAGGCTTTATCTTTTAATAAGGAAGGCAACTGATAGAGGTTTGTTTGATCTAAGAATAATAAATGCCGTAAAGAAACCGGTGTTTAATTAAACAGGCTGATCTAAAATAATTACAGCAGGCGCAGTTTTTAACCGCTGCTGCACAAATTCAATATTGCGGATGTAAATAGAATTATTGATGCCCAGGTCATTTACTTTGGTAAGCAATCGCTCAAACGGCTGATATTGATAAACAGCAAAACCCTTTTCCAGCAGCATTTCCTGGATTTTTTTTTCATCGTAACCATATTGATAACCGAGCCCGTTAAATTCAATGATAATGGCTTTTAAAGCCGGGTTGTTAATACACTTCATTCCACCTTCAAGTACTGCTGCTTCAAATCCTTCCACATCAATTTTTAGTAAAATATTTTCAGCTGCCGGTATGGGTATAGAATCAAGGGTGGTTACCTGTATGGGTATGGTGCCATCCTCTTCTTTGTACTTAATATTATTTATGGTATCATATTGCGAGGTAATTAACAACTGCTCATTTTTTGCTCCAAGCGCAAGGTTAAAGCTGCGTACTTTTTCCGAAATGCCGTTTACGTTAATATTAGTTAACAGGTTTTGATAAGTGGAGGGAACAGGGTCAAAACTCAACGTATTACAACCCATTTGGGCGCTTGCCAAAACCGTGTAGCTGCCTATATTTGCGCCCACATCAATAAACAGATCTTCTTTTCTCAAAAAATGCAGG
>JAFDZZ010000107.1 GCA_018266715.1 Bacteroidota bacterium | reverse complement strand
AGAAAAGGCGAAATCAGAACATTTAACATTTTGCCTTCATTGCTAATAAACCTGAAATAAAACAAGCCCACTGAACCCATTATAAGGGTAACAAACAACTGGCTCATACTACCCAGGATGGTATGTGAAATAGCTTTAAGCCTGTTTTGCTCCTGCATATATAAAATCCGGCCACCGTATTCCCCAATTCGGTTTGGCGTAAGCATTGTTATACTGCAACCGGCCAGCACACTTTTAACGGCTGTTGGAAAAGATATTTTTTCAAGTGGCGCTGCCAGTAGCTGCCATTTACGGGATTCCAGCGCCCAGTTTACGAGCATTAATAAAAGCACCAGCCATAGCAACGGGTTATGAATAGACTCTTTGATATGCTGCCAGCGGTTGCTAAAATCCGGTTGCATATATACTTTTTTATATAACGACCAGGCCAGTAACACAAATACCAACGGACCCAAAAACCAGTTGATTAATATTTTAATATTTTTACGCAGGCAAATAGTATTTTAGATTAGTAAAAATAAGTTCCTCCTTGCAAAATTCATCAAAAATCATTTTAGGTATTGATCCGGGTACTGTAATTATGGGCTATGGACTGATTAAGCTTAAGGGAAAGCAAATGGAATTATTAGAAATGGGTACTCTTAAACTTTCTGCAAAGCTGGATAGCTATGAAAAATTAAAAAGAATCCAACAAAAAATTACTGAAATCATTAGGCTTCAGAAACCGGAATGTATGGCTATAGAAGCCCCTTTTTTTGGTAAAAACGTTCAAAGTATGCTCAAATTGGGCAGGGCACAAGGTGTAGCCATTGCATCGGCAATGTATGAAGGGCTGGAGGTATTTGAATATTCACCCAAAAAAATTAAGCAATCGGTTACCGGAAACGGAAATGCAGCCAAAGAACAGGTATATAAAATGTTGCAGCAATTACTGCATCTTAAAACAAGGCCTGAAAGTTTTGATGCCACCGATGCACTGGCCGTGGCCGTATGCCACTATTTTCAACAGTCATCTTTGCAAAACAAGCCTGCATCCAATGTTAAAGATTGGAAAGCGTTTATACAAAATAACCCTGCCAGGTTAAAGAAATGAGTGGGAAAGCTGCTACTCGATTAATTGATTTTTCATGGCATAAAATACCAGTCCTACAGAGTTTTTAACTCCAAAACGTTCCATCAACCGGTCTTTTATAGCCTCTACGGTACGGGCGCTAATATCCATTTTTTGAGCAATTTCACTGGCTGTAAATTCCATACATACCAGAGTTAGCACTTCTTTTTCTCTTTCGGACAATACCACTTCTGAACTAAGGGATGGATTAAATTTTTGCTTACTGTAATTCTTTTTGATCAATACTTTATTTACAAAAGGATTGAGATAAAAACCGGTACGCATTACATCCACTATCGCTCTCCTGATTTCGGCCGGATCGGTACTTTTTAATAAATACCCCGATGCACCGCAATCCATAAGGTGACCAACAAAACGGTCATCTTCATACATAGTAAGAATGATAACCCTGATGTTGGGATATAATTTTGTAATGGCCTTGGTGGCGTCAATGCCGTCTTTTACGGGCATTTTTAAATCGCAAAGAATGACGTCGGGTTTGCCTTCCGGAATTTTTTGAATCAACTCTTCCCCATTCTCGGCTTCAAACACAAACTCAAGGTTGGTATAGGGCCGTAACGACAGGATTACTCCTTTACGGAATATCTTATGGTCATCGGCAATAGCTACTTTGATCGTTTCGGGGGTCATACTCTTAACGTAAAAATAGGTACAAGTTTACAAAAAAAAAATTTTATAATCCTGTCTAAGCCCGAAGGTTATAGTAAAGTTTAAAAATGAATATCGTTAATCTTAAACTACTAACGATAATTCCTGTTCATATTCACGGGGAATTTCCAGGGTAATTTTGTAATAAGTATGGCTTTGGTCTATTTCAAACAGGATTCTGCCATGCAAGACATTCATGCGGCTGGCTATATTTTTAAGGCCCAGGCCGGATGATACATGGTTTAATTTATCAAATTCGACCTGCACTATTCCTTTACCATCATCGTGCAGGCGGATGTACATATTTTCTTTGGTACAATTTTGAGTGAGATGAATAAAAGCCGCATTACTGTGTTTTATAATATTTCCCACAAGCTCCTGTATCACTCTAAATGCCAGTAATTCCTGGTCGGGCTTTAGCCTTTCCCTATAGTCATGAAACCTGGCGCTTGCATTTATTTGGCCGCTTCCGCTAATTTTTTGGAATAGATCGGTGGTGGCACTTTCCAGCCCAAAATTTTTGAGGGTTGGGGGCATCAGGCTATGGCTGATATTACGAATTAAGCGTATGGTATCATCAATAATTTGTCTTGCACTAAAAATATTTTGAAGCTGGGCAGGTTTTTCGAGGTTCACCATATTCTCGTTAAGATAAAGCCTTGCCGTGGCTAAAAGCGGGCCGGCATCATCATGTAAATCGGCCGCAATGCGCTGGCGCTCTTCTTCCTGGAAGCGGATACTTGCCGTAAGGAGCAATTGTTGCTTTTCGGCCTCCATTCTCTTCATTTGAAGATGAAACCGGATAACCTTTCGCTGGTGCATGATTACAAAAATAATAATCCCTACGGCCAGGGTTATCATGCCTATAGAGCCAATCAGCATCATACGGGATGAATCCTGTGCCGGCTGAACTACCTGTAAAAAAAACATTCTCATGAAGGATTTTTTAGGTTTTCGGGTGTAAAGTCATCGAGCTTTAAATCTTCAGGTATCATCAATTCTTCAGCGCCTTTGCTGGGTTCTGTGGCCAAAAAAGCTAAGCAAAAAATAATCGCCTTAACGATTGTCATCAGGCTGTAAATTATTCGTATGTTTTCCTGCAACGCATTATCATTACTCACATCAAAAATAATGGGAAAGAAAAAAGACCCGGTTATAAAAATAAAAAAGCCCACACAAATCCAAAAACTAATGGTTTGTGATAGGGGAATATTGGTAACCGTTCTTACTTTTTCATAAAAATAAAAAATGAGGTAAACCATCAGTACAAAAAAAGATACCATCATGGGTAAAGTATAGGGAGTAGTCCAACCAAACCATGTACAGTATATTAATGCAAAGGCAATAATTACGGGTACCGTAATACGTATAATCTTCTTAAAAAGCACACTATCCAAAAGGCAATAAACAATAAACGCAGGGGCAGCAAATTCAAAAAGGGTAGAAAGATTTAATAGTATATACAAGATATCAGCAGAGCCTAACTTCGATTTAAGGATAAATGAAAAAAATGACAGAATAAATAAAACAAAAACCCCAATCCTATACATAAAAAAAACCCTTAACGCTTTTGTTGTTAATTTCTTTCGAAATATGAAACAAAAGATTAAAGGTAGAAGTTCTATAAATGGTCCTAAAATAGATAAGTTTTTCAGAATCTTGTAGTTAGTTTCAACAAATATAAAAAATACTTATCAGAAACTAAAGAATCTTAAAAGACTTACCACCATAAAAAACACCACATACTTAATAAATTATTGTGGTTTACGATTAAATATCAATGCAAACATGCCCCTATTTAGTTATCCACAAAAGTGGATTACTCCAATAACGTATCTTTACGATATAGCAAAACTCAATATAGATAAGTGTTTCAGAGTATAAGCGCCTAAAATAAGAGCAAACTATCAACGCAAATATACGAATAAAAATAGTATTTTTACTATTTAGATTACCGTATGAATACGAAGTGGTTTTACGGCTGCTTATAGGAAAACTGCTTAGAAAAACTACGAATATTATTAATATTCCATATTTAATATTAGCACTTTTTTCTAAGAATATGCCAGTTTTGCTACTCTTTATAAATCCGAAACGTCTAAATATGCAGAAAAAAAAATTTCAAACAGGCAATAGTTATGGTACTACTACGTTAAATTTGAAAAGTATTTTTACCATAAAATTTCGTTTCTTGCATTTAAAATAGAAGAATTAACAGTAAAATTTCCATTTTTTAAAGTTTAGAGACGCAATAGAATGCTTATCCAAATATTAAACCAGGAGCTTACACATGTCTTTTGAAAACCAAATTAAAATTGCCATTGCCGACGACCATAAAATTTTCCGGGACGGTATTAAAATGGCGCTTAGTGATAAACCCAACCTTAAAATGCTTTGGGAGGCCGAAGATGGCAAGGACATGATCCACAAAATAGGCATTAAAAAACCCGATGTTTTATTGATGGATATCCGCATGCCGGAAATTGACGGCATTAATGCCATACAATTGATTAGAAAAGAGCATGAAGATATCAGGATCATTGTCCTCTCAATGTACGACGACCAGCAAATGATCAGTAAAATGATGGAAATGGGCGCTAATGCCTTTCTTACCAAAACCACAGACCCGCAAGAAATTTATGAAGCCATTATCTCCTGCGTAAAAGAAGATTTTTATTTTAACGACCTGGTGAATAAAGCCTTTAAAGGAAGGCTGATGCAAAAAAAAGGCGTTCGTCAAAATTATGGCGCCCATGCCCCTGTAAATTTTAATGAAAAAGAAGTGAAAATCCTTCAACTGCTGGCAGAAGATAAAACCACCGAAGAAATTTCTAAAATAATATTTTTAAGCCCCCGCACCATAGAAACCATCAGGCAAAACATGAAAAACAAAGCCAATACCAAAACCATTGGCGGGTTAATTATGTATGCCATGAGAAACAAAATCATTGAATAGCCGAACCCGTAATTTTATTATGGCGCCACGGGCTTATTGCTTTCAGCAAATACACATTGCACGGTAAGGCCCATAGGGTCGTAATACTTTTGTAAGAGCTTGCGAATATGCTCTTCCGCCAACTTTTTATGGGCCCCATTTTGCTCCAGGCTTTTTAATGTGGAAGTATATAATATTTTCTCCACTTTTACAAAATCGTCAAGACTTAAATTATTGAACCAACCGGTTTTTCCAATAGCTTCAATATTATTTAAATGCAACTGGAAACTCAATAATTTTACCGAAGGAAGATAAATCTTAACCTGCTTTGCCTTAGTATCGATCTGAATGGATTGCTGGTTTAATTCCACACCGTATTTAGCTTCATAAGGTATGTTGATATTGATGGTTTTTTCAATGAAGTAATTTTTAAGTTCAGCATACATGCCGGCATTGTCTTCTTTATTGCTTTCCTTAATGGTAGCCGTACCTCCTACATTTAAAGCGCCCAACTCTGCAATTTGCTTTATAAATGCAGCATTCTGAATAACCGTGGTTTTAACTTGTGCCCCTCCATTTCTCTTCCCTAAATAATAAAATGCAATGGCCAGCAAAAGAGCAATAAAAATAATAGCCCTGGTACTCATTTTCATAACCTTATTTAACTTTGTTTACCAAACGGTAACTGTTCTCAATCATGCGCCGGATCATTGAAGATTTAATGCTGCCCTTTACCACAACCGTATTCCAATGCCTTTTATTCATGTGATAACCGGGCAAAACAATACCCGGAAAATTTTCTCTTAACTCAATAGCCTCATCGGGCCGGCATTTTACATTAAACCTCAGGGGCACCTCATCTAAAGCCAATAACAAAAAAATTTTATTTTCCACTTTAAAAACCAGGGTTGATGGCCCAAAAGGGAAATCCTCTGTGCTACCTGGCAATGAAAGCGCAAAATCTCTTATAGTTTCAACATCCATCTTTAACAAACTTACAGGAATTTACACTTTTGAAGTAAACGCTTTGGCTAAAATTTAGTGAAGTGTACCCGGTGAAAATTTAGAGTTTAATTAATCGTACTGGATTAAATTAAAAAACCTCCCTTTTGGGGAGGCTTTTTAAAATGTACATTATCCGGGTTAACGCATAATGGTTAAATCGGTTTTAACCGTAAATACACGGCCATTAACAAGGCTAAATTTAAGTACGCCATAGTATGTGCCATCCGGAACCGGTTTACCCTTATAGGTACCATTCCAGTTATTCTGATAATTTTTATTTTCATATACTTTGGCGCCATACCTGTTGAATACGCTTACTTCCACATTTTTCAGGCACTCAATATTGTCATAAACCATCCATAGATCATTAATGCCATCACCATTGGGTGTAAATGCATTGGCCACTTTAATGCAATAGGGTATTACATTAACAATAATGTTGTCTGAAGATTTGCAACCATCCGCATCCGTTGCAGTGAGTGTATAAGTAGTAACCCCTATTACATCACCGTGAATAGCAGGCGATAATACGGTTGCAGAACTTAAACCTGTTGGCGGTGTCCATGCAAATGAAACTGCATTTGAACCTGCGGTTGCCTGTATAAATGTTTGTTCACCATGTACCAGTTCTAACTCTGACTGGATAATGTTTACACTTACCCCATTAAATACATTTACGGTTACACTTTCATTAAGGGTGCAAAGGCCAAGTGTACCGGTTACGGTAAAGGTATAGGTACCACTTGCCGTAGGAGTAAATTGTGGTGTAGCAGAAGTAGGATCATTTAATCCTTCGGTTGGGCTCCATGAGTATGAGGCTGCATTACCTGAAGCGGTAAGCGTTACCGGTTGAGATCCATTACAAACAGAGGTATCCCCCATAGCGCTTAAGACCATATTATTGGTAAAGCCTACGGTTACCGGTATATCTTTTACGCATCCCAATGAGTCTTTTACGGTAATGGTATAGCTGCCTTGCGGTACGCTAAAATCGGGTGTTGGTAAAAAGTCTGTTGGCGCTGTATTGATTGCATAAGTAAATGGTGAAAAGCCTTGTGGTGCTGTAACGCTGGCAACACCATTATCGGTGCAATTGGCGTTGGTAGAACCTGCAGTTGCGCTCACCACATCAATTACTACGGTAACGTTTACCGTATCTGCACAACCTAAAGCATTTTCGGCAATTAACTGGTACACCCCTCCCTGCGTTACGGCATCGGGGGTAGTTACGGTATTGCCGCCAAAGGTCCAGGCAGTTGTAAAGCCGGTGGTATTATAAACGGTAGTTAGGTTTGCGGAGCCTCCTTCACAAATATTTAATGTAGTATCCTGACCAATTGTTATAAGGAAGGTTTCAACTGTAACATTTGCAGTATCCACGCAACCATCTGAATTAATTACCGATAATTGGTAAACTCCGGCCTCTGAAACAGCCGTTGGGTTTGCCACAGGAGCCCCGCCAAACGTCCAGGTAGTAGTAAGGCCTGTAGTATTATAAATAGTTGTGAGGTCGGTAGTACTACCGGCACAAATTTGTACTGTTGAATCCAATCCTAAATCGGGGGGAGCAAGTACAGTTACCAGGGTAGTATCATAGCAAATGGTACCATTAGGTGCATTTGCCGTTACAAAATAAACATATTGACCCGGTATTGCCGGAGGAAATACGTTTGTAGGGTTTTGCTGAGTAGAAGTAAAACAATTTGGACCGGTCCAGCTAAAAGTTGCCCCCGGTACATCTGTTACAAAAAGATTTACTGAACCACCCGGGCAAACCGGCCCATCATTGCTGCCATCAAGCTGGCAAACTATGTTACAGTTACTACTACCGGTACCAGCAGTTTGCTGATAAACAATATACCCTGCCTGGCCATTATAGTTGGTTACCAGGAAGAGATAATATTGCCCGACTTGTGCATTGGGTATAAAGGCATCCTCGACCGGAGCCGCCGAATAACTACAATCCACTACAGGTCCGTTTACATCAATACCGCCGGCAGGGCCGCATACAGATGCAAGATCGTTAAATGGTCCCCAAACTATAAAATCCACATCAATGGGTACGCCTGCATTTGTGAACTGGGTAATATGGATATTAATATCACCTGCAGTTTGAATTTGTAAATAATAAAATGTAGGGTTTGGAGTGGTGAATAAGCAATCTACCTGTCCAAGACTCGGTACGCCGGTAACATTCATAACAGTATCAGGAAATACACTGGTACAGAAGGACTGTGCCGTAGTGCAATTTGAAGAGGGTTGTGAGGGTGGTGGAACGGTAATGCAAAGCCCAAATGTACCTTGCATGCCACTATAAGCCCAAACCCTTACCCATATGGTTTCACCGGAAACCAGGTCGTTCCTTACAATTCTTGGCATTAAGCCATTTTGGCTGTCGTCATCATCACACTCTATTAAAGTAAGGTTATCGCAGGTACCACGGTAAATGGCCATACCGCCATCGGTGATGGTACCTGTTTGAGTATCAAAAATTAATTTTCCTTCGCAGGGCACGGTTACTTTAAACCATACATCAGGTTTTACAGTAACCGATGGCCCAAAATTGGCACATCCCGGGTTAGCAATGCCTGTAGTAGTGGTTGCACCCTGGTTGGAGTACATGGTATAATTACAAGTATAGGCAGCAGTAATATTAAGGGCTGTACAAGGATCATCATTGGTGGGAGGAGGCGGCGGTATGGAAACGCAAATACCAAAGGTTCCATTGTTGTTATTACCGTTTTCCCAAACTCTTATCCAAATTGTTGTGCCCGGGGTTAATGCGTTATTTTGAATCATTGGCATTAAACCATTTGCACTATTATCATCATCGCAGGCAATTAATGATAAATTATCACAGGAGCCGCTATAAATAGCCATACCACCATCGGTTACCACGCCTTGCTGGGTGTCAAAAATTAAAGCGCCGCCAGCGGGTACAACAGCGGTAAACCAAACATCACCACCAAGATATCCGCCACAACCGGGATCGGGTACGCCTGAAGAATTTAACGCAAATGCATTTGTATATTGGGTGTAGTTACAAACGCCGTTGCCAACTGTTAAAGGAATAGCCGTGCAGGGATCATCATTAGAAGGAGGTGGTGGCGGTGTGGTTACACAAATATTAAAAGTACCGTTATTATTTCCGCCATATTCCCAAAATCTCACCCAAATGGTTTCGCCGGCTATCAAATCAAAACGCATAATCCGGGGCATTAATCCATTGGGACTGTCGTCATCATCACATTCAATTAGGGTAAGGTTACTACAAGTTCCCCTGTAAATAGCCATTCCTCCATCAGTTACCACGCCTTGTTGGGTATCAAATATCAAGGCGCCGCCAGCAGGAACTGTTACCGTAAACCACACATCTGGCCGGTCGTTTGCCACATTGGTAAAACTTGCACAACCGGGGATAGGAACGCCGGTTGTAGTTGTAGCAGCCTCAAGTGTAAATTGCTCATAGGTGCAATTATTATTACCCACCGTTAAGGGTGTAGCGTTGCAGGGCTCATTATTGGCAGGCTGCGCATAGCTTAACTGGGCAGATAGAACAAAACACAGCGTTATTAAAAAAGGCATTGCAAATCTTATTGCAAATTTTGGGGTTTCCTTTTTATTTATAGTAAATGACATATGCAGTTATTTATTAGTAATTTATTCTGGTTTATATATGTTTAAAACTGTGGTGAATTAGACTTTAAGTCGAAACGAATGCCTATTTCATGCGCACCTGAGCCGGATGTAAATACATTTATGGGCGTTTGATAATAATCATAGCTGTAGGTTAACCCTATTTTTTGTAAAATTTTTACACCTGCCTGCATAGACCAGAATTGATCAATCCGGTATTGAAGGCCCCACCATATTTTTTCTTTGTAATTAAACATCATTCCAAATTCATATTCTGATGGAGAATGTTCTATGATCCTCATCAAAGCATTGGGCAGTAAATAAATATTTTCGCCGGTTTGTATTTTGTAATTGGCATTAAAAACATAGTGCCTGTACAATTTGCCCCTCTGGTTGGCATTGGAAGGACTTCCAAATTCAAGCTTGGATTGAATTAACTGGCTTACCGCAGCGCCCACGCTTAATTTTTGATTGGTATAATATACACCGGCTCCGGCATCAAATGCAAATTTATTATCAGAGCCAGCTAAAACCGGATCAGACTGAACATCTATATTAATCTTACTTTTATCAATGGCATATTGCAAGCCCCTAATTTCCAAACCCAACCCCAATTTCTTTTTGGAATCTATGGAAATAATATGTTTTGAAAATGAAAGGTCAATACCTGTACGGCTGGTAGGCCCGGTTTCATCCCTGTAAATGTATGCGCCAACCCCTGCTTTCATTTTAGTAATACTAAAATCTCCGTATAACATATACGTTTTGGGGTTTCCCGGAAATGATGACCATTGATCCCTATAGGAAATGCCAATCATATTATTGTTGGCAATACCTGCAGCGCCGGGATTATACATGAAATTATGCTGCAAATACTGGCTCGTAAAGTGTAATTGTTGGGCTTCGCCCTTCAAAAACGGAAAAACCAGTAAAGTGAGTAAGGTAAATTTTCTCATAACAATTTTTGAATTGGCCTTAAAATTATAAAATTTATGTTAAAGATTAGGGCTTTTACCCGTATTTTTTAACCCTCAAGGCAATATTTCAGTCATTTCAACGTTGGCCAAATTCTTTATTCGCATTATAAACTCTTCTAACTTATTTAGTGGTACCCCAACGCTTAATTTGCAAAACAACTGCGTTTCTTTAGTTTGAATTTCGGCATTTAATTGCTTGATTATTAACATTATTTCATTTAAAACCGGGTAACCAAATTGCAGATGATAAAATTTTAATATGGGCTTACTAATGATTGGCACAATTTGCAATGCAAGTAATGAAGATGTTTTATAGGCCTGTATTAAACCCGGTACACCCAATAAAGTACCTCCAAAATATCGTACCACAATAATACCGGTATCTGTTAGTTTTTTACTTTCAATTTGTCTTAAAATCGGCTTTCCTGCAGTACCGGAAGGTTCCCCATCATCACTGCTCCTGAAATTATTGCCATCCGTACCTATTTTATAGGCAAAGCAATAATGCACGGCTTTAGGATGCTCCTTTTTTAATTCCTGCATTTTTGCTTTAAACACCCGGGTAGAAGCACAGGGAAAAATATAGGCAAGAAAAGTACTTCCCCTGTCTTTATACTCAGCCATTGCCTGCTGATTTATGGTATTAAAAGATTCCAAGATGATGGATTGAAGACAGGTTCTGAAATAACTGTATTTTATCGCTCAAAATTTTTTGCTCATCAAATTGCCTGAAATTATTCAAATCCGGCGCCCGCAAGCCGGAGTGAAGCTGTAATGCTTCATTGGTAATCACCCTGGCTTCATCCCATAAGCCCAATTGAATAAAAGATTGCAACAACTTTGCTCCGCCTTCCACTAATAAGGAAGACAAACCCTGATTTTTCAACGCCTCCAGTAACGAGGTTAGTACAGGCTTTGAAAGATCAATTTTTACCCATTGCAGGTTAGGCTTTTGATCGTCTTTTAACAAATTAATTAAAATTGTTTTGCTCCTGCCATCAAATAATTTCAAATGAGCGGGCAACCGCAAATTAAGATCAATAACAATTCTTACAGGATTTTTGCCCATCCACAAGCGTGTGGTGAGCGAGGGGTTGTCCACCAAAGCCGTTTGGGTACCCACTAATATTGCCGCTTCTTCGCTCCGCCATTTATGTACCAATTTATCCGTTATTTCGTTGCTGATTTTAGCCGGTGCAGCATTAGTTGCGGCTATATACCCATCCTTACTTTGGGCCCATTTTAATATAACGTATGGGCGTTTTTGTTCATTAAATGTAAAAAAGCGTTTATTTACCTGCAAAGCCTGGCTGGCAAGTACTTGCTCGGTAACTTTAATACCTGCACTTAATAATTTTTGAACGCCTTTGCCATTTACGGCTTCAAAACGATCCCTGCAGGCTATAACTACATGCGGAATATTATTGCTGATGATGCTGTCCACGCAGGGTGGTGTTTTGCCAAAATGTGCACAGGGTTCAAGGGAAATGTACAAAACAGAATTTTTAATAAACTTCCGGTCTTCTTCTTTTACTGAAGCAAGGCAATTGATTTCCGCATGGGCTTCTCCAAATTTTTGATGATAACCTTCCCCAATAATGGTACCGTTATATACCAATACAGCCCCTACCATTGGGTTGGGCGCCACGGTTCCTGCACCCAAAGTGGCTAATTGCAGGCAACGGCTCATATAGTGTTCATCGGCATTCATGCGACTTCTATTAATGGCGCTGCAAAATTAGTAAGTTTGCCAGGATGGAATGCACTAAATTATACAATCAATTTTTACTGGAGCTGGAAAAAATATATGATAAAGGCGAAGCTAAAGCCATTACCCATTTAATTTTTAAAGAAGAAGGCCTTTTTCATAATGGCCTTTTCAATGATCAACATATCCAATTAAATATCGCTCTCCAAAAACGGTTATTACATTACTTAGAAGATTTAAAAAAACATACCCCGGTTCAATATGTATTGGGCCATGCCTGGTTTCATAACCTAAAGTTTACAGTAACGCCAGATACTTTAATACCACGCCCTGAAACAGAAGAATTGGTGCAGCAGGCTATAGAATTTTTAAAAGATTGGGATGCACCAAAAGTAATTGATATTGGCTGCGGCAGCGGATGCATTCCCATAACCCTTAAAAAAAAATTGCCCCATACCCATGTTGAAGCTATTGATATAAGCGAAAAAGCCTTAGAGGTAGCCCGTAAAAATGCTATAATGCACCAAGTATCCATTCACTTTAGTTGCATGGATTTTTTAAACCAAAGCAAATGGGTTTTTACCGGGAAGTATGATTGCATCATTAGTAACCCACCCTATATACCGCAAAGCCAAATCATCAATATGGATAAGAATGTGCATTTGCATGAACCGCATATTGCTTTATTTGTACCCGACGAAAAACCCTTATTATTTTATGAACAAATTGCGCTATTTGCTAAAGATTTTTTATCGGAAAACGGTATAGGATTTGTAGAAATCCAGGATCATTTTGCCAAAAACGTTGTTGCACTCTTTGAAAACAACGGTTTTAAAGCAAGGAGTGTAAACGATTTATTTAATAACAGCAGGTTTGTACATTTTACTCACTGCCGGTAACGGTAGCCGAAGTGGTAGCGCCAAGTTTACGGGCAATCTTCATTACCCTCACAATTTCTCCCCACTGTGCCACAGAATCGGCATTGATTACAACGGCCGGCTTAATGCTATCGCCTTCATGAATAAACTTTCTGAGTGCAGGTTCTAAAGAGTCGGCAATAATTTTTTTGGATCCTACATAAAAATTTTTATCCTTATCCACACTTACAACCACACTTTGCTTTTGCTTTGTATCGCTTTTTGCCCGTGGCACACTCATTTTAATTACATTGGGATTGGCGAGTGTAGAGATCATGAGGAAAAACATCAATAGGATAAACAAAATATCATTCAGGGGACCGGTGTCCACTTCTGATTGTTCATTCCTAAATCGGTTATTTCTTAAAGTTGCCATTTTTTTTGCTCAAATTTTAGCGGGTGGGTTCCTGTAAAATATCAATAAACTCGCTATTGGCCACTTCAAGCCGGTTGGCCAGCCGGTTTACCTGGGTATCCAGGTAACTGTAGCCTAAATACGCCAACATACCAATGATAAGGCCGGTGGCCGATGTGATTAATTTAATATACATGGCATCGGCAATTTGGCTGATAGAAGGATTGCTGATGGTGGCAAATTCTTTCAATAATATAACAAGACCAACTATGGTTCCCACAAAACCAAATAAAGGTGCAATACGGGCTATTACCGCCAAAATGCTGAGGTTTTTTTCCACTTTATATATTTCCAGCTTCCCTACATTCTCCATACTTTTTTCAATGGCATCAATGGGCTTGCCAATACGCTGAATACCTTTATCAATCATTTTGGCCACCGGGTTATTGGTGTTTTTAGACAGGCTTCTTGCAGCATTTACATTACCGCTAATGATATGGTCTTTTATGATCCGGATAAAATTTTCATCCACTTTTGAGGCCTTGCGAATGATGAGCAGGCGTTCAAAAAAGAAAAATACGGCCAGCGCAAATAAAATAAACAAAGGGATCATCAAAGGCCCTCCTTTGGTTAACATTCCCCAAACCGTTTCCACCTGCGCTGTTGATGCAGCAGCAACGGAGCTATCTGCCTGTAAAAAAATGCTGAACATAAATTGTAATTATAGAATAAAAATTTGCTGTAAGGAAAAAACCATTCCAAAATTTACCTGCAATAAAACAAATCCTTCTTTACAGTTCCTGCAAGGAAATGTTAATCTTCAGCAGGAATTTCTAAAAAAGAGGCTTGCTATTTTTTGGCATCCATTTGTTGCATGGCCATAATTTCACGCATGGTACGGGCCATTCCTTCACTGCTTCCATCTAAAAATATCACATTACCCTTACCATATTCCGCAAAATTTTTAATGGCTTCTGTCCACATGCTGAAGAGTATAACATTGGTATCCAGGTTGGCTTGTTTCATTTGCTCGGCAGCCTGGCTCATACCCCGGGCCACTTCCTCCCTAAATAAGGCTACACCCTGGCCCCTTAACTGGGCCGCCAGGCGCTCGGCTTCAGCAGCTATTTTAATGGAATTACCATCGGCTTCGGCCGCCTTGGTTTTAGTAATGAGTAAGGCCTGTCCTTCATTTTCGGCAGCAGCTTTTAAATTATTACTGGCCACCACTTTACTCATGCTTTCAATAATGGCCTGGTCGAAGGTTATGTCATTAATTTGCAGGTCGAGCAAATGGTAGCCCCATTCTTCAAGGGAAGAATCAACATGCTCTTTTACAAATTCCACAATATCCCTTCGTAAACCCAAAATTTCCGACTGTTTTTTGGTGGCCACAAATGCCCGGATATTTCCTTCAATTGTACGCACTAAGGCCTGCATAAGATCACGGTCGCTGAAAAATTTAAACGCCACTTTTCGTATGGTATCTTCATCGGCATTTTGCACGGAGTACAACAGCATGGATTTAAAATATACATTGGCCTGGTCAACCGTTACGGCCTGGAATTCCATTTCAACCGAACGGTTTTGGATGCTCACTTTTTTATAAATCTGTTCTAACAACGGAATTTTAAAATTAAGCCCGGGGCGCAGGATGCGCTGGTACTTTCCAAACATGGTAACCACGCCTATATAACCCTGGTTTATGGTTACTAAGCCGGAAAAAACAAATACGATCAGTAGCAATAACCACCAATAAGAAAGAATCATTCCCATTTTTAAAAAATTTTAAAATGAAGGTAATATAATTTGATTAGATCCATTTAAAACTTCCCCTTCCGTAAAGCTGAATTACACACCCGGTTCAAAAAAATATTGCAGTATTATTTTGTAAGCCCGGAAATTATTGAAGCCACCAATGCCAGCGCAACAAAACCCAGGTAAATGATAATGATGATACCGTAGATACGAAACAGGATTTTTAAGTTGGCCAGGCCTGCATTCATAGAGGTTTGATCGGAGGTACGCAAGCCTTGCTGTGTTTTAGAGCCAAATTTATACATGAGCCACGATAACGCCATTGAAATAAGGCCCAATATTACATACAAAGCGCTTATAAACCCCACACCAAAACCAGCCAAAGGATTTGGCTCTGCCCCCGGAAAAGTAGTTAGTTTTGAAAAAATTGCACCGGCAAAAAAACCGAAACCAATGAGTAAGATTGAAAACAGCATGCCGGTTATACCCAGGAATTTTCCCCACATGGCGGTTTCTTTTAAATGTTCATACGCCACGGCATCAACAGTTAATTCATTACTTAAATAGTTTTGTTGAGCAGTTTGTTCCATTGTATTTGATTTAAATGTTAAGGTAATAAATGTGTTACCAGTTCATTCTTTTTCTAAGTTGGATAATATGGGCCACATGATGTTTCCCATGCCATGCATAACTTCCTAAAAGGTACCATAGCGAAACTTTTTTTTGATGTACCGGGTGAAATGCTGTACGTTTCCATTCTTCTACAGAAATATTTTTCAAAATTTCTGTCCACCTTTTATGCAATGCAAATAATAAAGTAACCGAAATATTTACGGGTAAATTTTTAGTATCCCATAATTCGGCCCATTTATCCTGTTGATAAGCCTTAATGCTATAATCCTCTTCTGTTAGAATAAATTTAAAACGGGTATAGGCATTAATATGGCTATCGGCAATATGATGCACCAATTGGTTCACCGTCCATCCTCCCGGCCTGTAGGGTGTTTGCAGTTGGGCCTCATCAAGGTTTTGAACGGCAAACTCCAAATGCTGCGGTAAGTGGGCAATATCTGCAATCCATTCTTCTTTAAGGCTTTCAGAAAAAGGCTGCTCTGCATATTTGCCAATGGGATATTTTAAATCATCGGTCAATGGGCAATGGCTGGTTTTATATCAATAAGGTCAATATCAAAAATTAAAGTGGATCCGGGCTTAATTAACTGGCCTGCAGCCCTGTCGCCATAGGCAAGTTCACTGGGGATATATACTTTCCATTGGGAGCCTTTAGGCATTAATTGCAAAATTTCTGTCCATCCTTTAATAACTCCTTTTAAAGGAAAAGTTGCGGGTTCCCCTCTTTTTACGGAACTGTCAAACTCTGTACCATCAATTAAAGTACCGGTATAATGCACCACTACCGTATCGGCTTCTGTAGGCTTGGGTCCATCACCTGCTTTTAAAACTTCATACTGCAGGCCATTGGGTAAAGTGGTAACGCCCTGCCTGGTTTTATTTTTGGCTAAAAATGCCTCTCCTGCTGCTTTGGTGGCATGCATTTTGGCTTGCTGAAATTGCTGTAGCTTTTGTTGTAAAGTCATATTACATTGTTGTTCTTCCATTAATAAGGTGCGGTTTTTTAACACATCATCAATGGCTCTTTTTAATAAATCACCATTTAAATTATCAATACCCTGGGCTTGCATATTTTTGGCAATATTTACACCGGCAGCATAACTAAAGCTGTCAATGGCATTTTTCATTTCCAGGGTGGTAGTTACGTTGGGTTGAGCCGGCTTTTTCTTCGTTTTTTGTGAAAAGGTATATACGGTAAGCAATCCTAAAACAGTAACGAGCAAAATTCTTTTCATTCTTTTTTTTATTTTAATTCTGATTAATATTTAAATACAAAGTTATTCTTCCCGAATATCTTTTCCTGTTAAATGTATGAAAACATCTTCCAGGTTGGCGCCTTTTACCGGTTTGGGTTTTTCAAACCCCCCGGCTACCAGTTCATCGATCATG
>JAFDZZ010000106.1:415-4362 GCA_018266715.1 Bacteroidota bacterium | reverse complement strand
AAAATAGTTCAGTTCAAACGCCATCTTAACAGGTGATGTACGAAAGTCTTACTAATTTAATGTTAAAGATGGCAGAAGGTGAAAATCAATTTGTCAGGCCTTCGTTACTTTGTGCATTGGGCATATCTTTTGATGCCCTTTTAATAGATAAAAATAAAATTTTAAAAGCACCATGAAACTGAAACAGATTTTAGCTACAATTGCCATTAGTGCAATTACTGCTTTAGGCGTTATTTGGGGATATGGAAAATTTATAAAACCCAATTACGAGGGCTCCAATGGCCAGCAATCCACTTTACCTTCTAATTATAAATATGCAGGATTTGAGAATGAGGCAGCAACGCCTCCCGGCTCGGTTGATTTTACCCAATCAGCGCAGGCGGCCATCCCGGCGGTAGTGCATATTCGCACTAAAACCAATGCAAAGCAAATAACAAATAGTACACCCCGTAGCAACCCTTACAGTGATTTTTTTGGCGATGATGATTTATTTAATCAACTTTTTGGTGGGGGAAGAGGGTATGTACCTGAGCAAAGAGCATCCGGCTCCGGAGTTATAATAAGCGCTGATGGTTATATTGTAACCAATAACCACGTAGTTGCCGATGCCGATGTAGTTACCGTTTCACTCAGCAATAAGAAAACCTATACCGCAAAAGTAATTGGCCGTGACCCGGCGTATGACCTTGCTGTAATTAAAGTGGACGCCAGTAATTTACCTTATCTGCTTTACGGCAATTCCGACAATGTAAAAATTGGCCAATGGGTATTGGCCATTGGTTACCCGTTAAACCTTGAAGCCACCGTAACGGCTGGTATTATCAGCGCTAAAGCCCGTACGCTGGGTTTAAACAAGCAAAAGGCCGGAGCTACCGCAGTAGAATCCTATCTTCAAACCGATGCTGCCGTAAACCAGGGCAATAGTGGTGGCGCCCTTATTGACACCGATGGCAAATTAATCGGTATCAATTCTGCCATTGCTTCACCTACCGGCTATTATTCCGGCTATTCTTATGCCATACCGGTAAACATCACTAAAAAAGTAGTAGATGATTTAATAAAATACGGTACCGTACAAAGGGCATATTTAGGCGTGTCTTATGTTGATGCCGGGGATTTAACCCCCGAAGAAAAAAAGAAAATTGAACTCCCATCAGAAATAACCGGTATTTATGTAAATGAAGCCGTTCCGGATGGGGGCGCTTATGCAGCAGGTATCCGTAAAGGAGATATCATAAAAAGTATAAACAATACCAACCTTCAAAGTGGAGCCGAAATGCAGGAGCAAATTAGCCGCTTTAAACCAGGCGATAAAATAAACGTAGTATATGTGAGAAATAACAAAGAAATTTCCACTACAGTTACGCTTAAAAATAAAGCGGGCAATTTAAGCATGGTAAAACAAGCAGATGCTATGGATAAACTTGGTGCCGACCTTTCAACGCTGGACGAAAAGAGGGCAAAGGAATATGGCGTAAATGGTGGAGTAGTGGTAAGAAAAATTAAAGACGGCGCTTTAAATGACCAAACCAGGATGAAAGATAGTTTTGTGATTATTAAGGTAGATGACAAAGATGTTAAAAGCACCGATGATTTAAACAAAGCCATTGCTGATAAAAAAACCGTAACGCTAAGCGGCTTTTATCCCGGTTATGATGGTTTGTATGATTACCAGGTAGATCTGGATGGAAATTAAATCCTATTTAAACATTTCAATAAAAGGCTGTTCCTTCGGAATGGCCTTTTTATTTTCGCTTCAGTAAAGATGAAATGAAAAAAGTTATTAAACCGCTGTGTTTTCCCTCATTAAAGCCTGTACGGTTTCAGGGGTTTTTTGAAGTAAAACCACCGTTTTGCCCTTAGTGAGTTGTTGATATATTTCCGTGTTATAATGGCGTAGTGTGAGCAGGCTGAGGTTACGCTCCAGTTCCACGTCAAAGAATTCTGAAGCCAGGTGTGCAAGCTGATCAATTTTTTCTTTCCGGTCGTCGAAGCTGCATAATAGCGATATGGCGGTGTTTTGCGATAAGTTGGGTTTAAGTTTTACGGTGTCAAAAATTTTATGTAATTGCTCAATGGGTTTATCTTCCACAAATGAAAAATCTTTAGACTTAAACTGCATGAGCGCCTGGTTCTCTTTTACTACAATAAGCGTAGGGAGTTGCCGGGCCAATTGATGTGTAATGGAGGTGCCTTGCAATTGGGGGTTTAAAAAGTTTTTTACAAAGAGTGGGATATTTTTATTTTGTAATGGTTTTATGGTTTTAGGGTGAATCACCTGGGCGCCGTAATAGGCCATTTCAATTACTTCGGCATAACTTAAGGAATAGATATTTACGGCATCTGCAAATTTCCTGGGGTCGGCATTCATAACCGATTCCACGTCTTTCCATATGGTTACCGATTCGGCATTCATCAGGTTGGCAAATATGGCTGCGGTATAATCGCTGCCTTCTCTTCCTAATGTAGTGCTTTCGTTTTCAAAGGTAGAGCCAATAAAACCCTGGGTTAAAACCACGTCATATTGTTCAAATAAGGGCAAAACTTTTTCTTTAATCATGCTACCGGTAAAATCCCAATCCACACCGGCATCCCTAAAGTTGTTATCTGTTTTAATAACATCTCTTACATCCACCCAGGCAATATTCACTCCAAGTTCTAATAGGTAATGATATAAAATAGCGGTACTCATCAATTCACCGCTGCACACCACCTGGTCGTAATAATAATCAAACTGGCGTACCGGTTTATCATGCAGCAGCCATTCCACTTCGGTATTAAAGTCGTTTAACTGGTTTTCCCCCTGCAATCCCCGGGTAACGGTAAGGTATTTTAGGGTATTCCTGTGCTGGTCTTTTACCTGTTGAAATAAAGCAAGCGCTTCTTCTTTTTTTCCTTCAAAAAAACTTCCTGCAACTTTTTCAAGGGCATTGGTGGTTTTCCCCATGGCAGAAACCACCAGCAATAATTTATCGCCGGCCTGGGTTTTAATGATTTGTGAAGTACTTTTAATACGGTCAATACTATTAATGCTGGCGCCCCCAAACTTGAAAACTTTCATAATAAAATATAAATACCGGAAAACCCATGTCTAAAAACCTCAACTTCCCGTTCCGGTGTTTTTTAATAATGCTTACTTTTGGCCTGCAAATCTAATTGCCTAATTTGTAATCTTAAAAATAATTATGCTTGTTAACAGAGAAATACAAACCCTGGATGAATTTACCATTCAGCAATTAAGAAATTTTCCCAGGGCCACCGGGGAGTTGAGCAGCTTATTGAGGGATATTGGCCTGGCGGCCAAACGGATACATGTGGAAGTGAACAAAGCCGGCCTGGTGGATATTTTAGGAGATTACGGCACCACCAATGTGCAGGGCGAAGAAGTGAAAAAATTAGATGTATTTGCCAACGACCAGTTAATGGGCGTGCTGCGCCATGGTATTAGCTGCGCCGGTATTGGAAGTGAAGAGCTGGACGATATTGTAATTTTTAACGATGAAATCAGCAATAAATCAAAATACGTTTGCCTTTTTGATCCCCTGGATGGCAGTTCCAATATTGATGTAAATGTTTCCATAGGCACCATATTTAGCGTTTACAGGCGGGTAAGCGAATTGGGGAAACCCGCCACCCGGGAAGATTTTTTGCAGCCCGGAAATAAACAGGTAGCTGCCGGCTATGTAATTTACGGATCCTCTACAATGATGGTGTATGCTACCAATAGGGGCGTAAACGGGTTTACTTTAGACCAGGCCATTGGAGAATTTTCATTAAGCCACCCTGCCATAAAATGCCCTGAAAATGGCAAAATATATTCGGTAAACCATGGTAACTTTTTTCAGTATTTACCTACGGTAAAAAGTTATATTAATGTATGCCAAAATAAAACAAAAGAAAATGGCGGGCCGTACACGCAAAGGTATATTGGCAGCATGGTGGCCGAT
>JAFDZZ010000106.1:0-398 GCA_018266715.1 Bacteroidota bacterium | reverse complement strand
GTATCCCGGCACTACCGATAAACCTAATGGAAAACTCCGCCTGATGTATGAATGTAACCCATTTGCTTTTATAGTGGAAAAAGCCGGGGGAAGGGCCACCAATGGCGATATACGTATTTTAGATATTCAACCCACAGCATTGCACCAGCGCACACCGCTCTTTATTGGCAGCAATAAAATGATGGATGAATTAGAACAACATCATGTACCGAAAAAATAACAATGAACACACCCATCATATCCGTTAAAAACCTGTACAAAAAATACGGAAATTTTGAAGCGGTAAAAGGCATTTCCTTCGAGGTTTTTGAGGGTGAAATTTTTGGGCTTCTGGGCCCCAATGGCGCCGGTAAAAGCACCACACTCGAAATTATAGAAACGCTGCGTACTAAAACATC
>JAFDZZ010000105.1 GCA_018266715.1 Bacteroidota bacterium | reverse complement strand
TCCAGATATTTATTATTATGGGATTTGGGAAATTAATATAGGATTACGAAAAGTAAATAAAGCAAGGAAGGTAATGCAGAAGTATAAGAAATTAACTGTGAATTTTGATTATGACTTTTTACTTGATAACAGGAAGAGTTCACTTTATTGCTCAGAATTTGTATGGCTTTTTTTAAATGAAATTTCGCACTCTCACTTTAATTTCTTACCAGTTTCAAAAGAATTAAATTTTGATAATTTAAATTCTTTATTAAATCGAAAAACATTTATTTATATTCCTGTAGATTTTTTTCTTCAAAATAAGTGTATAAAGAAAATTGCTGATTATAGAATTCAATCCAAATAACAGAATTTAAACTTTCAATATTATAGTGGTTCAATAGTGAAGTTAATTCTATACATATTTTTTTTCTTGGCCCACAAGACACTTTTTTCACAGACAAGAGGTAAAGCCGATTCTTTAAACATAAAGCCAGAGCTTTTTACTTCAGGATTTATTGACGTAATGAATAATGGACAGGTAAATGCCTCTGCCCGTTTTATTAAGCTCTATATTGGAGAACCGGGTAAATTCTGTGTGCCACTTAGCTTTTACAGCGGAGTTAGCAATAATAATTTTCAAAGTCAATCCGCCCTGTTGCAAAAAACTAATGAGCATTTGGTTAACCAATACATCAATCCAATGAGTGGTTTGGTAAACATCAGCATTGACGGCAACCTGTATTTTAATAAACCAGAAAAAGCCACCAGGTATGGGCTAATATACCAGTGTGGTGAGCGGCTCCTAAATGGCATACGAGCTGGACCGATAAACGATCCTCAAACTGGGAAATCTGTTAATTTTTTAAATAGTTTTGCGAGTGTGGGCATTCTTTTTCAAACTGGTGCATGGGAAAAAACAAACACAAAAAATGTGGGTATTTTCTGGATGACCTGGCGTTTCCATATTTGCTACACAAGTCCTGAGAAAATTAAAGGGTATTTGCCCAATATTGAAACAAACGGTATTTATAATGGTAACTCTATTGGGTTTGGTATAGAAATTAATAACCTCGTAAACATCAAAGCCATTTATTACAAGTATTTTAAAAAACCCGAAATTGAATATGGGCTACCAATTTATCAATTTTCTTTTAATTATCAACTCCAAAAATAAAATTTGATCATCTGCGTTTCGCTACGCAGAGCGCCTTATCTTTTACATTGGAAACCCCAAATGTTAAAATATTTTTTTGCACAAATGCATATATTCCAAAAAAAAAATCCCTGCATTAAGCAGGGAAATTTTGTCGGGACGACTGGATTCGAACCAGCGACCACACGCCCCCCAGACGTGTGCGCTACCGGGCTGCGCTACGTCCCGAATTAAGGGAGGGCAAAGGTAATGGAAATTACCTGATGTACCAACGCAATTTCAACCATCCGTTTTTGAATTTTTACCTATGCATTCACTAAATGTTTATTTTCGATGCATGACACCCGAAAGAAGAGAACGACTTACAAAAGTTTTGCAACACCGCCAACCGGGCATTGCCGTAGTTTTGGAAAACGTAGAAGATCCCCATAACATTTCTGCAGTAATGCGTACCCTGGATTCCGTAGGTATCCAGGACCTGTATGTGTTAAACAATAAAATTCCCCGGCATAAAAAATGGGGGGCAAAAAGTTCTTCAAGCGCTGCAAAATGGCTTACCATCCATCAATTGGATAATACCGAAGAATGTTTTAAACTGCTCCGCCAGAAGTATGATAAAATTTATACAACCCATCTTGCCCTGGGCGCTGCAAGTGTGTATGAACTGGACTTTACACAAAAAGTAGCCCTGGTTTTCGGTAATGAGCATAGCGGTGTAAGCGAAGAATTGTTGACCCAGGCCGACGGCAATTTTATTATTCCACAAGTGGGCATCATCAAATCACTGAATATCTCCGTGGCTTGCGCCGTTACCGTATATGAAGCATTTCGGCAAAAATATGAGGCCGGGCATTATCATCAACAGCAGTTATCAGATACCGACTATCATCAACTGATGAATGATTGGGGATTTAGGGATGAAACTTAATAGCAGATTAATCTTTTTCCTTTCTTTTTAAAAAAAATACTGCCCGGTTAAGAGCAGTATTTCTTTAATTTTTCTAATAATAATTATTGTATCACTACTTTTTGAGTAACAACACTACCGGCATTGGAAACTGAAAGAATATACATTCCTTTAGCCAACCGATGAGCCGGAATACGAAGCAAATCACTTGAGGATTGTATTTGTATCAATTTTTTCCCACTCATATCGGTTAATGTTACGGTATAAATTGCATTGGTATTATTGCCGGAAACATTGATGTTGATGAAATCCGTTGCAGGGTTTGGAGAAACCGCAACAAGGTACTGTGTGCTGAATAAAACAGACCTTACCATGGATTGTGTGGATCGGTTGTCCTGGTCAACTAATTTAATGCGATAATAGTTCATGCCTTTCAATGGGCTTTCATCAAAGCTGGTATAAGTAATAGCAACAGTGCTGTGGCCTGCGGCAGGTACGGTTTTTATTTTGGCCCAATGCATACCATCAATGGAACGTTCAATAACAAATTCTTTGCTGTTTACTTCCTGTTGTGTGGTCCAACTAATTTTAACGGTATTAAATTGTTTTGCTACGATAAAGTTGCCCAGGGTAACGGGCAATATTGCATAGCAGGTACCGCCATCCAATGGAGCATCCGCAATATCAATAACTAATGCTGTTGGGCCATTAACCGGGTCGGAGGTTGGCACCGGCCCTGTTGGCCAGGTTCCATCTGCATCGCTGTTGCAACCCACTATGGAACCATTGAGTGGATTAATTTGTTGTATAAGCTTAATACCATCTTCATTCATATTTGGCATAATGGTATTCCATGCTCCAGCCGTATAATCATAACCGGCTATTGCATTTGAGCCAATCCATCCGGTTGCAGAGCCGGCAATTTCAGCCAGGGTCATGCTTAATGGACGGGTTGCAACCAGGTTGCCATCAACACTCCGCCACAATGCCACCAGGTTGCCGGGTATGGAATTAGAGCCACCCTGTATAAACGAACCGGAAACGGCATCTGCAGCTGTTGCAAATTCCAGCGTAGTAATACTTTGGTCTAAGGCAAAACGATACCTTGGGGAAGTGCTGCCGCCGGCATCATCAACTAAAACAATGGATGGATAAACTGAATTGCCTTTTGTAAACCTTGAGTTAGTGGTATGAATAAATCCAAAACTGCCCTGGAAGTTACCATTGGCATCGGAGGTTAAGAAAGAATAGTTGGTGCCGGTAAATGAACCAGAGGCTACATAGGTATAAGTAACCGGTGTAGTGGTAGTGGTATTGTAATCAATGAGCAATGACCCACCGGCGCCGGTTGCAGTAGTTCCAAAATCGGTTGAGGCCGCTGCCTGGGTATAATATTTATAAACCGTATTGGGAGCAAGGCCGGAGATTTTTGCAAAAAACATGGTCGGTATCCTGTTTTGAGCGCCAGAGGAATAAGAGGCCATATATTGCGGAACCGCAATGCCGGTAAAATATCCCTGGGTGAGTAAATTGGTGATACCCGTAGTGGATGCACTTGCAGGGTTTCCGGTTGCAGAATTGGTTAAATAATTATCTGTACCGTCCACAGATGCATTGTATTCGTAAACAGAAACCGTATAGTTGGTTCCGGGGAATAGATTTGTAACCGTAAGCGGGCCTGTGCCTGAGCCGTTATATACCACATAATTTCCGGAGCCTGTAGTTTGCCCGGAACCCATAATGGTACTTGCCGTATAGTTAGTACCATCGGCAGGCAATGCGTTAGTTGCAGTAGTTTGTCTTACCACCACAATTCTAAAACTTCCGTTTCCGGGTGTCCAGTTTAAATCAAACGTATTATCGGTAATGCTGGTAATAGTTACATTGGTTGCCTGTATGGTGGGTTGTGCTTCCAGTACATTTCCACTTACACTTACGTTTGCAGAAGCCGAACCTCCGGTGCAGGTAATAGTGCCGCTAACCGCTCCCAAACTTGCCGGGAAAGAAATACGGGCATAGAGGGTAGTGGTGCTTAAAGCGCCTCCGGAGAATGGAACATTTAAAGATCCGCTATAAGGCCCACCGGAGTTTAGGGAAATTTCAAAATTTGCCGGAGCCGTTACGGAAATATTTCCCGATCCACCGGTTAAATTTGAACCTTCTAAATCAAAAGACTGGCTGGCAGATGGAGAACCAAAAACGGTGGCAAAGCCACTAAGTGCTGTGGGATCGGCAGTTAAAGACGGGCTGCTGGCATTTGGTGTTACATCTGCCCATGCAGTACCCACTCTTAATTCATCCATTTGTAAAACACCTGCTGCTGCGCTGGCGCTTCCCTGGCGTAATAAAAGCCTTTGAATTCCGGTAGAGGGGTCATTGGCCGTGCCTGATAAGGAATTATTACTTGTAGCATCGGCTGCAGGTTCCGGGCTTCCCACAGTCGGGTTAATCCATATTTTGGCAATATCGTTTTGGGTTCCGGCTACAATTTCAAAAGACACTACAACTAAATAGGTTGTACCTTCTGATAAAGCTGTAGCAGCCCATTGGGTGTTAGCGGTATTGCTTCCGGGGTTAATACCAAGCAGGTAACCACCGGCTCCGTCAGATTTCATCCAGGTTCTGGCAAAATAGTTTGTGGTTGAGCCATTTTCTATAAAGCCGGTAAAATAATCGCCGGTAGCAGATAAAGGCGCTACGGTAGCCACATTCAGTAAAAAAGAATAATAAATAGTACCCGCCGTTTGATTGGCAAAGGAGGTATAATAATCCGTACCCGATCCGCCATAAGTAATTCTGTTACCTGTTGATGAAGGTAACCCGGTATAAGTTAAGTTTCCGGCTTCTACTAAAATTGAATCACCCGTATTAACTCTTTGCCAGGCTCCACCGCTTTGTGCTGCCAATCCCTGTACCGGGTCGGCTGTGTAAGCAAAAGGTTCGTGAAGTAATTGTGCATTTAACGTGGTAAAACAAAATAGAACAGCCAATAAAGTAAAAATCTTCTTCATGCGTATTAATTTTTATTGGTATAATAGGGACGGCAAATTTAAGCTTTATTGCCCAAAGTTTGATAAAAAACTTATTCAAATACATCCTTTACAAACAATGATTATCAATAAATTCAAATAATTTTGTATCCTGTTAGCCGGTCATCGCTTTTTGAAACATAAAAGAGGAAAGTCCGGACAGCATAGGGCAGCACAGCGGTTAACGGCCGCTTTTCATTTTTAATGGAAAAGACAGTGCCACAGAAAATAACTACCACTCTTATGGAGATGGAAAAGGTGAAAATGTGGGGTAAAAGCCCACGGTAATTTTTGGTAACAAAACTTACGGGTAAACCTTGTGTGCTGAAATGCCAAATAAACCCCGAATTTTCGCCGGCCCGGCGGAGTTTCATTTTTTGAATGTCGGGAAGGGTAGGCAGATAGACTGATGCAGTAATGCATGAGCCAGATAAATGATGGCCATTCTGTTTTTGCAGAATTACAAAATCCGGCTTATGGCTAACAGTTTTTAATAAAAAAGGGAAAATTAAATTTTCCCTTTTTTTAATTTTGAAACGATCTTATTTTAAAAATTTGCACTCATCAATTTTACCTGGGTATCTACATTTTCCACTACACCCATATAATTAATTCCAATTACATAATGGTTTTCGATAAGTCCGTATTTGGGTGCATAATAACTATCAATATCCGATGTAACTGCACTTGCCGGCACGCCGGCAACAGATACCGAAGTTTCCACTTTTATTACATTATTGTAGGTAATGCTGTTCACCACTTTTGTAGAATTTATTTCTGTAATGGTATTGGTAAGCGTAACAACCAATGGTAAAGGCAAGCCGCTTACAGGCACACTAATTTGTTTATTCCAATTGGTTCCTACAGCCGCATTGGTTTTGAGATAAAGCATTTCTTCATTGGTGCCGCCGAGTACATCGGGTAATGCTGCAAATTGAAAATAATCATTACCGGTAATATTGTAATATTCATTGGGACCGGTACTGTTGGTAAATACATGATAGGATTTTCCATTTACTGTTGAATCCCTGTCAGTAGAAGTAAGTGTATAATTATCGCTGGTGCTGGTTGTATTATCAGTTACCATATAATTTCTTGCCTGCCCGGCAGTAAAAGACATATAGGTTACAGCAGGCGGGTTGGGATCAGGGTTACTATCTTTTTGACAAGAAATAGCAGAAGCAGCGACAATAATGCCGGCAAAAATGACTTTTTTCATATTTTTCTTGATGTTTTGGCCTCAATATCAGCTTTTTTTCTGAATAATTGAAAAAATACTCCTATCTTTGCGCCTCAAAATTTATGGCTAAGCAAGCACTTATTAAACAAGATGGAGTAATATTGGAAGCATTAAGTAATGCCATGTTTAAAGTAAAGTTAGAAAACGGCCATGAAATTTTAGCCACTATTTCAGGAAAAATGAGGATGCACTACATCCGAATTTTACCGGGAGATAAAGTGGGGGTGGAAATGAGTCCTTATGACCTAACGAGGGGAAGGATCATTTTCAGGTATAAATAATAAATTGGCCCCGGGCTGATACGAACAGAAAATAAAAAACGATTAAAATCAAACAAAATGAAGGTAAGAGCTTCAATAAAAAAACGCAGCGCCGAATGTAAAATCGTTCGCAGAAAAGGCCGCTTGTATGTGATTAACAAAAAAAATCCCCGTTTTAAACAAAAACAAGGATAATTCATTAAACGTATAAATTCTAAAATAAGAATATGGCTCGTATAGCTGGTATAGATTTACCCAAAAACAAAAGAGGCGAAATTGGTCTTACTTATATCTATGGTATTGGCCGCTCTACCGCAAGGTACATCCTGGATAAAGCAGGGATTGACGTTAATAAAAAAGTAAACCAGTGGAATGATGACGAACAGGCAGCTATTCGTAACATCATCAGCGGTGAAATTAAAACCGAAGGCGCCCTGCGTAGTGAAACACAAATGAATATTAAGCGCTTGCTGGATATCGCCTGTTACCGTGGCCTTCGCCATCGTAAAGGTTTGCCGGTTCGTGGCCAGCGTACCCGTACCAACAGCCGTACCCGTAAAGGAAAACGTAAAACGGTGGCCGGTAAAAAGAAAGTAGCTAAAAAATAAAATAAATGTAGGGTAACCATTCCTTGCATTTTTGTTTTATATACAGTCAGTTTTTTTGAGCCCATCCGGATTGTTCGACTGACAGGAGGAGAAGGTTCAACCGAAAATTTTTCGGCATTAAACAATAACAGATTACCTATTTAAAAAGTTATGGCAAAAGCACAAAAAGCCGCAGGAGGCAAAACCGGAAAAGCAGCCGCCAAAAAAAGGGTTGTAAAAGTAGATGCACTGGGCGAAGCCCATATTGTAGCAAGTTTCAACAATATTATCATCAGCCTTACCAATAAGCAAGGACAAACCATTGCCTGGTCCAGCGCCGGTAAAATGGGCTTTAAAGGCAGTAAGAAAAATACGCCTTATGCAGCGCAAATGGCAGCAGCCGATGCCGCTAAAATTGCCCTGGATGCCGGTTTGAAAAAAGTTGATGTATTTGTAAAAGGCCCCGGCAGCGGCAGGGAAAGCTCTATCCGCTCCTTAAGCCAAAACGGTATAGAAATTTCATCCATTAAAGATGTTACCCCAATACCGCATAACGGCTGCAGGCCTCCTAAAAAGAGAAGGGTATAATCCGCTAAATTATTAGCAACAACATATTGAATCGCCATACGGTTCATTTAACAAAGGGTGAGTGATTAATTTTTTACGATTTTTTACTGATCATTTCACCGTTTCAAAAAAAATCGAAATGATAAAAAACTATGGCACGTTACACTGGTCCAAAAACCAAGATCTCCCGTATTTTCGGGGAACCCATTACCGGCAATGGTAAATGGTTAACAAAAAACAGCAACCCCCCGGGTCAGCATGGCGCAAACCGCAAGCGTAAAACCCTGGGTGAGTATGCCCTTCAGCTTAAAGAAAAGCAAAAAGCCAAATACACTTATGGTGTTTTGGAAAAACAATTCCGCAAAACTTTTGAAGAAGCCAACCGTCAAAAAGGCGTTACCGGCGAAAACCTCATTAAACTCCTGGAAGCAAGGTTAGATAATACCATTTTTAGGATGGGTATTGCCGTAAGCCGCCAGGCCGCCCGCCAATTGGTAAGCCACAAGCACATTACGGTAAATGGCGATGTAGTAAACATTCCCTCTTATACCTGCAAACCCGGTGATGTGATCAGCCTTAAAAATAAAAGCGCTGCAAATACATCCATTACCAGCAATGTACGGGGAAAAAACCCCAAGTATAATTGGGTAGATTGGAATGAAAACGAATTAAAAGGCACATTCATCGCTTACCCCGAAAGGGAAAGCGTACCTGAAAACATCAGGGAACAACTGATTGTGGAATTGTACAGCAAATAATTGCCGGCATTCCTTTGCAAATTGCTTTTATAACAGCTTAAATTTAAAATAAACAAATGGGTATATTAAATTTCGTAAAACCAGATAAAATCGTACTTCAAAAAGCCACCGATTTTGAAGCGCAGTTTGAATTTCGCCCGCTGGAACCCGGTTATGGCGTAACTATAGGTAACGCTTTACGCAGGGTACTGTTGAACTCACTCGAAGGGCATGCCATTGTGGGCATCAGCATTTCCGGCGCCGACCATGAGTTTGCCACCATTAAAGGCGTAACAGAAGATGTTACAGAAATCATCCTGAACTTAAAGCAAGTGCGCTTTAAACCTAAGGTAGATCATGATGTAAGCTCAGAAAAAATCACCCTTAGCCTTAAAAATAAAACCGAATTTACCGCAGCAATGATTGGAGAGGTTTCTCCTGCCTTCCAGGTAATGAACCCCGATTTGCTCATTTGCACAATGGATAACAGCGCTAAATTAGATATAGAAATCACCATAGGAAAGGGCCGTGGCTATGTACCTGCAGAAGAACATAAAGAAAAAAATTCACATTTTGGCTACATTCCCGTAGATGCTATTTTCACACCCATCAAAAACGTTAAATACGTTATTGAAAATACCCGTGTGGAACAACGCACCGATTTTGAAAAATTGGTGATGGAAGTGGTTACCGATGGCACCATTCACCCGGAAGATGCAGTAAAACAGGCCAGCCGTATTTTAATACAGCACCTGATGATCATTACGGATGAAAATATCACTTTTGATACCAAGGAAGATAAAAAAGAAGACCTGGTAGATGAACAAACGCTTCAGTTGCGTAAAATGTTAAAAACCCCATTGGAAGATCTCGATCTTTCGGTGCGTGCCTTTAACTGTTTGAAAGCTGCAAAAATAAATTCACTTAGCGAATTGGTTCAATACGAGCAGGAAGACCTAATGAAATTCCGCAATTTTGGCCAAAAATCGTTAAGCGAAATTGAGCAGGTATTACAGGAAAGAGGCTTAAGTTTTGGAATGGATTTAAGCAGGCTTAAGCTGGAAGATGAATAATTTTTTTTAAAAATGGAGGGGCATTACTTATGCCTTTTACATAACCACAATACAATAATAAGTACCTCACAAATCCTGACACGGTGTGAGGGAATTTAAAAACAACCGTCATGCGTCACAGAAACAAAAAAAACAACTTAGGCAGAACCGCATCGCACCGCAGCGCCCTTCTGTCAAATTTAGGAACCCAGTTAATTACGCACAAGCGCATTACCACTACATTGGCTAAAGCAAAAGCCCTGCGCACTTATATTGAGCCGCTAATTACCAAAACCAAGGCCAACGAAACTAAAGAATCCATAATGCACAATCACAGGGTGGTGTTTAGCTACCTGAATGATAAAGCTGCTGTAAAGGAATTATTTACCGTAGTAGCGCCAAAAGTTTCCGGCCGGCCCGGCGGGTACACCCGCATTATTAAATTGGGCGCCCGTACCGGCGATAATGCAGAAATAGCGATGATTGAGCTGGTGGATTTCAACGAAATTTACGGCAAAGGAATCAGTACCGAGGTAACGCCTGCTAAGAAAACCCGCCGTAGCGGTGGAAAGAAAAAAGCAGCCGAAACAACTGAAGAAACTGCCGAAGCTCCAGTTGCAGAAGCTGAAGAAAAGCCAAAGAAAAAATCTAAAAAATCTGGCGACAGCGAAGCGTAATTCCTTAATTCAAATTTTCATAAAAGCAAACCTGATGGTTTGCTTTTTTATTTTCACGAAGTAAAAAAAACAGGTGGGCAAAGCGTATTGTACTAATAACAATACAAAATGCATAATACTAAAGTATTGATAATCAAGAATATAATTTTTGAAGATAAAGGAGGGAGTATTGTATATTTAGGGGTTAGCTGCAATTTTCAATGGACTCTATGATAACTAATTGAAATCACTAATCCCATATTAACATTCGGCAGGCATAAATGTGAGTAATTTTCAGGTATGCTGAAACTCTTTATGGTAGCGGAAAGACCCGGGTTATCCACCGTCGCCTGCCATTTGTTAAAAAATTGGCCTGCATAAATTTTGTTGCGTGCATACAACGAATTATTTTAGTCGTATAAAAGCAAAAAGAGAAGCTAAATCTGTGACAATTCAATCTGGATTCTTAGCGGATTGGACCCGAACCAGTTTCACAATTTAACTACCCTTTTGCTCTGTGATCAACAATCGAATTCAAAAGAGCGCTGTGGAGGCGCTTCTTTCATTTACACAGACTAGCGAATTTACTTTTTGTATATCAACTTTTATATTTATTAATTTCCCCAACTGTGGACAATAAATGTGAATATTTTCATAAGTCCTATGGAGATTGATTTTGATGAGTTTTGCACTTTTTGTGGAAATAAATTGTTTTTTAAATGGGAAAATATGTTGTAATGCAGTTTGGCAAGGGATTTCATCACTAAATAGCTTCCGCCGCCGTAGGTAAGCGTCCCTTGTGCACGCCGCCGTCTGGTCTCCAGACCTAAGGCAAGGATGGCCACTTAAATCAAAGTGACCTCGCAGTTCAGAAGACCTGGCGAGGGCTTCTCAAAGGGGGATCTATAGCCAGCCACCTACGGCGGCGAAAATGCTTAATACCAAAGCATTGATTTTCAGTATTAAAATTTTTGAAAAAGAGTGAGGAAGTATTGTAAATTTAGGTATTACAGGCAAGCGCATAACCAACGACAGTGCCAAGATTGGACAGTAAAGCAAATGACTAAAAAAGCCAACGCTTCGGCAAAAGCACAATGACGACTATTGCGACAATATTAGTAGTGAAATAGCCGCTCATTTTTGAGCAGCAAAAACTGTTTTGTGATAAAACAACTTTTCAATAACGGAAAACCGAGAACAATTAAAAATAACTTTGTGATATGAAACAGGAATTGAAAATTAAAATTGAAAATATAATATGCAATAACTCCAATGCTGATGAAAAAGAAATTATCTTCCAGTTGAAACAACTACTCTATGAAGCAGAGTTGCAAAACAGTATAGTAAAAGATTCAAAGAGCATTGCCGACCTTGTTTCAGAAAGCGTAAATCAGCTAAAAAGTAACAGTCAAAACAACAATACAATAAAAAGTGGTTTTGCTGATTTTGACAAAATGTTTGGCGGTTTTGGATTAGGAGAATTTATTGTAATTGGCGGACGAACAGCAATGGGCAAAACACAATTGCTTGTAAACTTATCGCTCAATATTTCAAAAACAATTCCTGTTCTTTATTTTACTTTTGATTTGTCTGAATTTCTTTTGACAAGCCGTTTTATTGCATCTGTTTCGGGTATTCCTGCAAGCAACATTTTACAGCACGACCTCACAGACGAAGAAAAAAACAAATTATCGTTAGTTGAAAGCAAGTTGAATAAACACAAATTGTTTATTAATGACAGTTGCAATAATTCGTTTACAGCATTCAAAGCACATTGTCAACAGCAGATTGAAAGAAACGGTGTAAAAGTGATTTTTATTGACTATTTACAAATGATGAGTTCAAGTAAATACCGCAACCACCGTGAACTTGAAATCAGTTATATCAGCCGGGAGTTGAAAAACATTGCCAAGGACTTAAATGTTTGTGTGATTGCAACAAGTCAATTAAGCAGGGCCGTTGAATCAAGATTTGGTTCAAAACACCCACAACTTTCAGATTTAAGGGAGAGCGGAGCTATTGAACAAAATGCTGATAAAGTAATTTTCATTTACCGACCCGAATATTACGGATTGGAATATGATGACGAAGGCAATAACACAGCAGGATTAGCAGAAATTATTTTAGCAAAGAATAGAAACGGAAGTTTAGGAAGCATCAAACTTTTGAGCGATAATTACTTTACCAATTTCAGAAGTTTTGACAGCTACAAAAAGGATTTTTCCTTTTCTCAAAACAGATTAGATGAAATGACGGCTAAAAATTCGAATATGAAAAATCTTTTGGGCAATTTAGATTTAGAATCAGAAACACCATTTTAAAAATGAAGATATTGAGCCGTTGTTTAAAAAATTATGATGTCAAACGTTTATGACATTGTGGTTGTGTTCCGCAACCCGTGCAGTAGTGGAAAGAGTGAATTAGCGCCTTTATTGCGATGCTCACTTCGTTCCGCTTCTCATAAAGGCGATTAAGTCAAAGATAATTTACAACGGCTCATTTTTTTATGCCAAAAGTTGAAGAAATATTAACTTTTTCCCAAGCGCATAAAAGTAAAATTCAAAAATACTTTAATGGTGGATATTACTATTCAAACACACCTAAACTATTACAAGAAATAAAAAAACACGAACTCAATGCTTTATTCCTGCTTTCTATAGAAACACCTGCCGAGCTTTGTAAGTTCTTAAAAACTTCTTTTTTTGAATTGGAAGAAAGAATCAATAACCCTGTTTACAAATATTACGCAATCAGAAAAAAGAGAGGTGGCGAAAGACAGATTAATGCGCCTGAAAAGAAATTAAAAGCAATTCAAAGACGACTAAACTATTTTTTGCAAGCCTATTACTTATGGATAAAACCAAATGAGGTTTTTGGTTTTGTTGTTAATCCGCATTACTTAGGCAACTATTGCAACATTGCTGAAAATGCGAAACCGCATATAGGCAAAAAACACTTGTTGAATATTGACTTAAAAGACTTCTTTCCGAGCATATCGGCAAGCCGGGTAAAATCGGTTTTTACATCTTCCTATTTCAATTTCAGCGAGCAAATAGCAACAGCATTGACACTTTTAACTACATATGAGGGTAAACTTCCGATTGGAATACCAACTTCGCCTATTATTTCAAACTTTGTTTGCTTTCAATTGGATGCAGATTTGAAAAGTTTTTGCGAAACAAACGGATTGCGATTTACACGCTATGCCGATGATTTGACTTTTTCATCTGACACACTAATTACCAATGATATTATTTTTGATATTATCAACCTGATTAAGAAAAACGGCTTTAAAATAAACGAAAAGAAACTTCGCTTGAAATCGGCAAATCGCAAACAGACTGTTACAGGCTTAACTGTGAATGAGAAAGTGAATATTGATCGAAGATTATTGAAGAGAATCAGAGCAATGTTGCACGACTTCACAACAAACGGCATTGATATTGCATCCAGAAGACACTTTAATTTAAATGGGGAAATTGACACTAAACATTGCAGTAAATTCATCAATCGGCTTGAAGGATATATCAACTTTGTTGGACAAGTAAGAGGCAAAAACGATACAGTTTACACTAAATTAAAACAACCATTTGACCAGGTTTTCAGCAAAACAGCAACGAGTTAAAACAAATGCGATTACAAGATATTCTAATACCAAGCGGACAAATTATATCTTTATAATGATCTTTCTCAAGTACGGGTTTCCATTAGTAAATAGTTGAAGTGAAAAATACAGGCCATTCAATTGGGTACGTTTGTGGCATAGTGATAAAGTTAGGAAATTGTTTGTAGCTTTATACAAGTGGCCTCGCAGGTCAGGAGACCTGGCGAGGGCCTGTCAAAGGAGATTTGTGGCCACCTACGGCGGCGAAACACATTTCATCGGTGTAGATTTAAGAGATGATAAACTGATAAAAATAAGCCGGGAGAATATTGTAAAAGGAATTAACGAATTGCCTTAAAACAACAAAGCAAACCCGAAGGCCTGCTTTGCTGAGAGCAGATTGGCATAACCGCTCTGCCCCACAAATATAAACATATTTTGATAGACAACATAAAAATATTAGCAAGAAGATACCGGTACATGATGAATACGCTGCCGTATAAGGTAGTTGTAATAATGGTGGCTTTCCACCGCCGTAGGTAAGCGTCCCGTGTGCAAGCCGCCGTCAGGTCTCCAGACCTAAGGCAAGGATGGCCACTTAAATCAAAGTGGACTCGCAGGTCAGGAGACCTGGCGAGGGCTTCTCAAAAGAGACTTGTGGCCACCTACGGAGGCGAAATCAGCGCTAATTTTTTTGAAAAAGAGTGAGGAAGTATCGTATATTTAGGCGTTGTGTGCAATTCGGTGTCACAGCGGTTCGGGGCAGGTCTAATACATCTTTTTCAACTTCGCTTGACACTTCCCAATTGACACATCCAGCGAAGCCGAAAACTGCATTTTGAAAGAGTAGGCAATCAAAAACTTATAAAATGAAGAAGAATTTTTCCCTTTCTATGCTTGTCATATTTATTAGTGCATTGACATTTTCTACAAAAATTAATGCTCAAAAGTCAATTTTTGTACGAGTTTATGATTTGTCAGGTAAAAAAATATCCAAGGGACGTACTTTTACAGTTTCAGACACATCACTTCAACTTGTAGGAAAATCAGAACCAATTGACATTTCAGTACGAAGTATTGGCTCTATCAAAACTAAACATTCTGCCGGTAATAATGTGCTTATTGGCTCTATTGCTGCCTTTCCATTAGCAATCATAGGGGCTGCAACTGCCGAACCAAATGCGAAAATATTAGGATATACAGCGGGAGAAGGTGCTGCCGGTGGTGCATTAGTAGGTTTACCGGTAGGTGCCGCAATTGGGGGGTAACTATATTGTTTAAAAATTCAAAGAGGTTTATTATTGACGGCGACTTAAACAAATGGAACAGCTTTAAAAATTATATTTTAGAACCCAATAAGCAGAATAAGTAAGCCAAGCTAGCTATAATCATCTTAAAAAACCTGACATAGTAATTGTAGAAACAAGCACACAACATGTGCATTTGCAATAGCGTGGCTTACGCCTGCCTGCCGCAGGCTGGGAATAAACTTCGGCTGCAAATCATCGTTCAGCTTTATTTCGGACCGATAGTCAGCAACTCAACTTAGGTACTTATTCTGTATATTTGGCATAGCCGGGCTGCAGCATTGGGCAAACGGATAAATCCGTCTACGCCGAACGCAAGGCCCCAAAACGTTGGTTACAATTTTTAAACGACATCCGTTCAATAACTACTATGCTTAGGCAACTAGTAATTTTTCCATTTCTTTTTTTAGTGACGCATAAGAGTTGTGTGTTTAACAATTCAAAGCCGGACAATTTTACTTTTAGTATTGACAATCATCTTCAGAAAACTATGGGAATATCAATTAATCTTTACCGGCTAAGTAAAGCGGAAAATTTAGACGACATTAAAGATTTGGAAAACCAAATTGCAAATACACCGGACACGAAAGTTGACTTATATAAAATTACTTCTGACTTAGCGGTTATTTTCTTAAACTCGACAGACCCATACAGTAATCCAAACACAATTCCTTATAAAATGCTTTTTGGAAAACATGCAGAAAAAAGTGTGAGCGTTGGGGAAGTAGGAGGATTTCTCGCTAGTTCAGAAATTCCAGAAATCACAAAATGGATTAAGACCAATAGAATTGAAACGTTTGACGGTTTTTCAAAAATATACGACAACCTGTCGGCAGAAGTCAAGAAGGAACTAGAGGAAATGGGGTCGGAGGAAAAAGCTTCATTATTTAACGGTTATGTAAGACCTCTTGTGGTTTTATATTTTACTGCCCTAGAAAATCAAAATTCGGTGCTGTTTATTGGACAATAAAACTGTAGTTAACATTGCATTGGCAATAAGGCGGGGCGGCGAAAGCTTTATATCGTTGTCAGCTTATATCCTGCTGACCGAACACGGATGAGCAGCAGAATATTTTATCGTCTTTTGCATCTTCGGTCAGCAGCAGTTAGCCGGGCCGGACGGAACAGGGAAAACCAGCTCAGCAGAAAGCCCAGTTCGTTAGCTGCAAGTATAAAACCGACACCACAACAGACAATTTACCTAATGAACATAGAAACACTTTTAAATACAATTCAAAAATCTTGTGATGACTTTATAAGTCAAAACTCAGAAAGTATTTTAAAACAAATTGAAAGCAATAAAAAAACAATAGACAACAATTTCCTTAAATTTAAAATTGAAAATATTGACAAAAATTCTTGGGGCGTATATGTTTTCTACATAAACCCAACAAAGACAATTTCAACTTATGCTGACCTAAAAAATTTATGGGAAACAGACTCAAACGACAAACGACTTTATTCACCAAAAGTTATAAAAGGAAAATTTAAAACATTAAACGCAGGACAATCAACTTGCTTTTACGTTGGTAAATCGGAAGACCTTGAACATCGCATAAGTCAACATATACACCAAAAAACAAAATACACGACTTACGGACTTAAAATATCAGAACACGACAGACTTCATACAGATAACACTTTTTCTTACTCATATTTTATTCTAAAAGTTAAGCCAACAGACAACATTAAAGACGGAATGAAATGTTTACTTGTAACTTTGGAACGACATTTAAGAAACAAATTAAAACCATTAATTGGAAAACAATAAGGATAAAATAAATACCAGCAGCTTACATTGGGTTTTTATGCAAGGTTGGGCAGGACAATGTAATATCAGCCAATTGCAATGGTTTTATCTTAAGCGCATTTCCAAACTTTTCTTTTCGGGCAATTCTTTTAATACGGGTATATATTTGTAATAGGAAAGACTGTTTTTGTATTTAATGGGCGCTTTCTTTTTTTGTTTGCCCGGAAATTTTTCCCTGCATTTCTACTATACTTTTGGATTGATTGGGGTCTGGGGCGCTATTGGTTTCCAGGCTTGTTAATAATGAATTTGTTTGGCCTTTATTGAGCCGGGCAACGAGAGAGTCCATTTCAGGAATAAGATTTACCCGTTGATCCATTAAGGCCCGTATGGCTTTTGACGTTACCCAGTTCATAGGAATATTTTCTTTTACATCATTTAAGTAAAGATTGATGGTGAGTGTTGATGGAAAGCCATTTCTTTCGTTCAGGTAGCGGCTAAGCCTGGAATCATTTACGCTGGTTTGAGTAGAGTAGGAGCCGGCAAGGGTGAGTAACGGCGCCAGTAAATCGTTTTTAACAGCTTGTACTCTTTTTAACTTTAGGGCAGCATAAGGAGTGTTGGCAATATGAATTACATAAAACCGGAGTTTCGACATCAATGCACTATCGGTATTATCCTTCATGCCAGACTCCTGCATTTTTTGTAATTTCTGAAGCAGCTCATGCGCAAAACCGGCGCCGGAATTATCAAAGTAACCACCATCTACAAAATAACTGTTATT
>JAFDZZ010000104.1:11502-13173 GCA_018266715.1 Bacteroidota bacterium | reverse complement strand
ACCCTTCCCGACCTGATTAATGAAGGCAACCTGGGTCTCATAAAATCGGCCCAGCGCTTTGATGAAACCAAGGGGTTTAAATTTATTTCCTACGCCGTATGGTGGATCAGGCAAAGCATTTTACAGGCCCTTGCCGAGCAAAGCCGTATTGTGCGCCTGCCCTTAAATAAAGTGGGCCTTACCACCCGTATAAGCAAAACTTTTGCAAGGCTTGAGCAGGAATTTGAGCGGGAACCTACCGCCCAGGAAGTGGCCGAAGCTTTGGATATGGATGTGAGCGAAGTAACCGATACCATGAGTGTGGGGGCAAAGCATGTAAGTATGGACCAGCCCTTAGGCGAAGGTGAAGACAACACTTTTGGAGAAATGCTCAGCAACCCCAACGATTTGGGTACCGATGATGAACTGGCTGTAAAAGCCTCTTTAAAAACCGAAATTGAACGGAGTTTAAATACCCTTACCCAACGGCAACGAGAAGTGATTGTATCTTTTTTTGGCATAGGTATAGACCATCCCATGAGCCTCGAAGATATTGGCGAGCGTTATTCACTCACCCGGGAAAGGGTAAGACAAATAAAAGACGCTGCCATAAATAAGCTGCGCTCTAATTCCAAATGCGATTTGCTCAGAAGTTTCCTGGGTGGATAGGAGATTAAGGTAAAAGATATTTTTTAAATTCATCAGAAAGGCGGCTTACCGCCTTTTTTTCATAATGGTAACTTGCCATACCTGTTTTGGCCATGGATCACTGGCGCAGATATGCGGCCAAGGCTATCACTGGCGCAGATTTGCGGCCAAGGCTATGTGGGCGGCATATCTGTGCCTTAGCTATTCAGCTTAGCTTTATGATCAATCCGCTAATATCCCTATCACTGGCGCAGATATGCGGCCAAGGCTATGTGGGTGGCGTATCTGTGCTTTAGCTATTCAGCCTACCTTTATGATCAATCCGCTAATATCTTTTCCCATGAGTAGAAAATATAAATTCCGTAACAACGACAAACTGTTTTTTGTTACACTTACCATTACCAACTGGCTTGACTTGTTTATACGGGATGAATACCGTGAAATTTTCATACACAGCGTACAATTTTGCCAAAAAGAAAAGGAACTGGAAGTGTACGGATGGTGCATAATGACCAGCCATATCCACATGATTATCGGCAGCCGGGGAAACTTGCTGAGCAATATCATGCGTGACTTAAAAAGACACACATCAGAAAAATTACATGAGGCAATAAAATATCATCCACAAGAAAGCCGAAGAGAATGGATTACATGGATGATGGAACGTGCTGCAGCAAAAAAAGCGAATGGTTCCAAATTTCAGTTATGGCAGCAAGAGAGCCACCCCCAGGAATTAATGACAAATGCCATAGCACATCAAAAACTGGCATATATACATGACAATCCTGTTGAAGCAGGGTTTGTGAAACAGCCTCCAGACTGGAAATACAGTAGTGCGGCTGATTATAATGGAGCAAAAGGGTTGATTGAAGTAACAAAACTGGAACCGTTGTTGATCGTATAATGTTAGGGCACAGATACGCAAATGCACCTGGGCTTGTCTGCATATCTGCGCCAGGGAGGGGCAAAGGGTTGATTGAAATAACAAAACTGGAACCGTTGTTGATCGTATAATGTTAAGGCACAGATACGCAAATGCACCTG
>JAFDZZ010000104.1:3392-11350 GCA_018266715.1 Bacteroidota bacterium | reverse complement strand
CTGCATATCTGCGCCAGGGAGGGGGAGATTTGGTTATACACCATTTTGGGGTTGATAATATATATATTAGAAGTGATTTCACTGGTGGAACAAATCCCTATCCAACATCAAAAAATTTGATTTTGGATAGGGTCGTATGTGAGTATAGTGGCAGGTCTGGATTTTCTTGGGTAGGAGGGGAAAATATATGTGTTATAAATTCAACATTTAATCATGCTTCAAATAAGACTATAAAGACAAAACCTGGGTATGGAATGGATATTGAGCCCGAAGGGAAAAAATGGGAGGTTTTGTGCCGGGACGGTTTTTTTAATAATTCAGTGTTTGGATACAATAAAGGCTTGTCGTTGGTTGCAGGTACTTCATTAGATAACCCATTGCCGCCAAGTATTAATAATGGGTATGGCTATAGTTACGGACATTATTTTTCAAAGTGCTTATTAATTGGTTCTTTAAATTCTACTACTCATAACTATATTAACAGAGTTACCTTCGACAGTTGTAAGTTTTACGGTCAGGTATTAAATTATGGAAGTAGCATATCTCTTAATCAATCTCCTTCTGTTTATAAGAATTCATACTTTAGTGATTGTTACAATGGTCGGCAGATGTTTCAATCGCCACTTCTAAGCATGGAATTGAGTTATAGAGCACAATTCATTAATAATGTTTATAAGCGTTTTTTCTCTAACGGAATCGATAGCTGGATTTTTCATTATGGTACCAGTTTTTATGATTGCGATTCAAGCTTTTACAAGCCTTTATTTCAAAACAATATTTTTTACTTTTACCCCGCTCCGACTGGTTCTCTTCAATATTCCTCCAACTCCAGAAGATCGCTATTTGTTAACAATAATTTTTATAAGTATAATACTGATTTGATCAGATGGGGAATATCGATGGGATGTCAACAAGGGCAAGAGGGTAATGAAGAACCAAATGGAACTGGAACTGGAGTTATTCAAAATTACATCACAGCAAGTCCACAATGCGCCGATACACTAGTTTGCGAAAGAGATATTTATACCAGCAATATTATTACCAATAGCGAATTTTACCGCGCCACTAGTTTTATTTATACAGATTCAAAGATTGACCTTAGCAATAATACAGACAACGTAAAATACCAGTCTGCAGAATCAATAAATATGAATCCGGGCTTTGAGTCAAATCTTAATGGATCGGCGGCATATATTGATCTGTATATTGCGCCATGCACACTGCCATCTGGTCGTACAACAAACGAAGCAGCGCCAAAACCGAAAATGAGTGATTTTGAACAAATTAACAAGGATCAATATTTGATCGTTTACCCCAATCCATCCAAAAATGAATTTTTAGTTCAGTTTAAAGCAGGCAACAATTCGAGAATTGAGTATTGGATAACTGATATTCAGGGGCGTGTTATTGAAAGAAAATACATAGACGTTCAGAAAATACCAAGTTCATATTTTAGTATTAAAGCTATAAAAATACCAGGAGTGTATTTACTTACCTTAAATTTTGGCGACAAAAAGGAAATCAGGAAGTTGCTAAGGCTATAACAATTTATGGTAGCGGCAGGATTGATGGATTACCTATATGTGATTCCCACAAATCCTGCCACTAACCCTTTTTTGTTTAGTTTTTGAAAAAATGAAGGAGGTTTTCTAATTTGTATGCCATATCGATTATGAGTATTGAAAAGTCCTCTTTATACTCATTTTTCAATTTATATTTGCCAAAACTATAACTAGTTGAAATTATCTACAGTTAACTATGGCAAGGCCTATTTGGCACGATTAAAGGATTTCAATGTTCAGCTATATAAAGACCGCCCGGTGCCGGATCAGCAATTGCTGTTTAAATTGGACTGTGCCGGAGATAAACAAGTTCAGCCTTCGATTATTTCGCTGGACGAAGGAAGGGTGGTTGGACAGATCATTTTGCTTCCTATTGATTTTTATTGGAATAATGAAATACAGAAAGCTGTTTTTGCCTGCGATTATGTGGTACAACCCGAATATTTGAATACAGGCCTGGGCGTGCGCCTTCTTACAAAAACCATTAAGGAAAATATTCATTTTGGTATGGGGCTTAGCCCTATTTCAAAAAAACTGCACCTTGCCTTAAAGGAGAAAATGATAGGCTCTGTTGATAAATACCTGTACATTAAAAGCAGCTTTGCCTATTTTCACATTGCCTGCATGACTTTTCTTAAATTTTCGCTGGTTAAAGTGCCTGCAAAACAGGACTGGCCTGCAGAAATAACCGACATAGGTTTTGGTGCATTAAGGAAAGACAGTTTCAATGGGTATGACCGGGCCTTTAATCCGGGTTTAATAGAATTTGCCAGGGATAAGCAATTTCTGAACTGGAGGTTTAATAAATGGTTTAAAGGAAAGTATGCTTTTTATGAAATTGCAGATTCCAAAGGAGAAGTAGCCGGCTATTTTGTTGCACGGGCAGAAAATTGGAGAGGGATCAATGTTTTGGTAATAGCAGATTACCGTTATAATATAAAGCGGGATGATGTGATGGATTTTATCTGTTTGGCGGCAAAAAAGTTAATGAAACATAACGGACTGATGGGGATACTGATGGGGTCCAGTTTAAGTGTAATTGACCAAAAATTATTGGAGAATAGCTTTAAGAAAGTGGGCGTTCCTTCCGAAATCGTAACGAATTTAAAGCTTGGCGATCCGGATGCTGAAGAACGCAATAGCAACCGGAATCTTATATTTGCCAATATTGCTGATTCTGATTTTGAGTTTAACCTGGGTGTCAATCTCTGGCAGCTTCCGGTCAGTAAAAATTCTGTAACATGACAGCTGTAATTATCGATAAGTCTGCTTTTCTTTTTTGGCAACAGGAAGCTTTGGAAAATATTCAAAAAATTGATAAGGATGCAGAGCTGTTTTATATCGAGGAAGGCAATGAGGACTATTTTCCTACTGTATTGCTTCCTCTGTGTAAGGTGGAGGAGAAAGTCAATGGTAGTAAATCAACTTATTTAAAAAAAGGAGATACCCGTTTTTTGAACATCTCAGTTCCGTTTGGTGATGTGGGCTTTAAAATTGACTTATTGGGGTTCAGCAAGATTTTTAGTCTTGCCATGCTTACAGAATCAGAGCTATATAAAATTGCTGATGAGAAAAATACTGAGGTACATCAGCTGATGTTTGGAGACGAGTTTTCAGCTTTTCCTTTAAAAACCATTATTTCCGATTACAGAGCAAAAAAACCGCTCTGTAAAGTGGATGTTGTAAAGTACATGCCCGGTTCCCGTAAAGAAACGGTGTATACAAGTGTTTCAGCCATAGAAGAGGGCCTTTTACTGAAGACAATTAATGAGATACTTGGAAAATGTACCCTTTTGTATGGACGTGTTCTAACTGGCCAGAATAATACTGTAAACCTGCAACTAAATAAAAAAATCAGGTATGCCGGCCCCATCTTTGCTGCCAAATCGGCTTATCTGCAATTTGCAATACATTTGCTGGATAAGATTTTTAAAAAGCGCCAATGGATGCTGCTGTATAATTTCAGAAAAGATTTCAATATCCTGCAGAAAATAGATTTCTATGAAATTTTCCCGCCTGTCTCAGGTTTTTGGGCCGATCCGTTTCCTTTTTTCTATAAAGGGGAATACTATATCTTTTTTGAAGAACTCGAGTACAAGGTTCAAAAAGGATTTTTGTCAGTACTAAAAATAGGAAGAGATCGAAGTATTTCAAAAATATCCCGGATTTTAGAACTGGACTCTCATTTGTCTTTTCCTTTTATATTTGAGCATAATGGCAGTGTTTACCTGATGCCGGAAAGTCAAAAATCCGGTAAACTGCAACTATATGAAGCCGAGATTTTCCCCGAAAAATGGACTCATAAAGCAAATTTGCTGGATGATTTTAAGGGAGTGGATACCGTTTTAAAGAAGCTGGGCGATTTTTGGTGGTTATTTACAACTCTGAAGGCCAATAATGATGTTTCCGGGCACGAGGAGTTACATATTTATTATGCAGCCGACCTTTTTTCAGGAGAATGGAGGCCACATGCAAAAAACCCTGTGCTTTCAGATGCCCGTGTGGGCCGTAACGCTGGTGCTATAATAGAGCAGGGAGGGGTTTTGTTCAGAACTTCACAGTACTCAGGATCTGTATATGGTAGGGGTTTGTCTGTATCGCAGATAAAAAAACTTACGGTTAATGAATACGAAGAAGAGCTTTTGGACATTAACTTTGCAAATTCTGGAAAAGGACATTATTGCACACATACCATAAATTGTTGCGGCGACCTGGTTGTAAGTGATGCATTGCGCAGGATCCGGAGATTTTAATACAATAAAAGCATTTTTGATGGAAGAATTAGTGACCATTATAAAGACCATAATGGAAAATAACGACAAAAACATTAAAGCAGCAATCGTTGCAGACAGTTTGCTGCGGACGGATATTGGAATGGATTCGCTTGACCTCGCTGAACTTACGGTGATCATAGAAGACCGTTATAACGTGGATATTTTCGAAAGCGAATATCCTGAAACAGTAATGGATGTTTGGAAAAAAATCAGCAATGAATAATAGTTCAGATAAACTTTTTTTTATTGATGAACTTACCGGATTTAAAAAAAGTTACAAAGAACTCCATCAGGTATTAAACAGGGAGGAGCTTGTATATTCGAAATTTGCGGATACAGGAAATGCTTACCATGTATTTTATGCTATTATTGTTTCTTTAGTACTGGATAGGGAAATCATACTTAAGCCTGAAAACCTTTTGCCTGAGAACACAGATGCAGACTGCCTGTCTTTACCTAACCCCTGTAAGGGGATGAGTTTGGAGGATATTTTCCAAAAAATCCGGCAGCCATTGAAATGGTCTATTACTATTTACACCTCTGGCACAACAGGTGTACCCAAACAGGTTGTACATAGTTTTCAAAATATTACAAGATCTGTGAAGGTTTCGGCAGACAGAGCGGACGATATGTGGCTTTTTGCTTACAATGCGGTTCATATGGCGGGTCTCCAGGTCTTTTTTCAGGCTTTTTTAAACCAGAATACACTTATAAATGCATTCGGGTATCAAAAAGAACCAATATGGCGGATTTTAAAACAAGCTGGGGTTACTCATATTTCAGCAACTCCCACGTTTTACAAGATGCTGCTTCCTTGTGCGGAAGTGTTTGAAGTTGTAAAACAGATAACTTTTGGAGGAGAAAAATTCTCGCCCGCTGTTTTGGAATCGCTTCAGAAGATTTTTCCAAAAGCCAGATTTACAAATGTATATGCATCTTCGGAAGCAGGTTCGGTCTTTAGTGCTAATGGCGAGTATTTTACTGTTAAGGCTCATAACAGCCATGCAATCAGGATTTTGGATAACGAACTCCTGCTGCATAAATCTTTACTTGGTTCTAAGCACGAGGCAGAAATAGAAGGGGAATGGTACCATACCGGAGATATGGTGGAAATGATCTCTGAAAACCCATTGGCTTTTAAATTTACCCACAGAAAAAGTGAAATGATTAATGTTGGCGGAAGTAAAGTAAACCCCAATGAAGTGGAGGATGTATTGCTTTCTATGGATGGTGTTGCTGATGTACGGGTCTACGGAAGAGCAAATTCACTTATGGGCAATGTCTTATGTGCGGATGTTTTACTGCACGATGAAACTTTGGATGAGAAGTCAGTAAAGAATTACCTTAAAGAGAAATTAATGGAATATCAGGTGCCAAGAATCATTAAGTTTGTAAAACATCTTGACGCCACTCATACAGGTAAGAAAAAAAGATCGTAATGGATAATCTTAACAAAAATATCATTGTTACTGGAGCTTCAAAAGGGTTGGGGTTAGAAATAACCAGGGTGCTTTTAGAGAAAAATTACATAGTCTATGCAATTAACCGAACAACCACCACATCGTTGGCTCAATTGGCCAGTGAATTTCCATCTGCTTTGAAGGTACATCATATGGACCTGGCCCAATCTTCGGAAATCACTTCCAGCCTGAAAAAAATATTTACGGAGAATGTTCCTATTGCCGGCTTTGTAAACAATGCAGCTGCAGCTTACGACGATATTATTACAAATTTGGATTATAACCGGCTTGAAGAAATGTACAGGATAAATGTATTTTCCCCTCAAATGATCACAAAATTTGTATTGAGAAACATGTTGCTCAATAAGCTCCCCGGAAGTATTGTGCATATATCTTCCATAAGTGTTCATACCGGTTATAAAGGACTGGCTATGTATGCATCAACAAAAGGTGCCCTCGAAGCGTTTTCGAAAAATACTGCAAGGGAATGGGGCGCACGGGGAATAAGGTCTAATTGTATCGTTGGGGGCTTTATGGAGACGGAGATGAGCAGCACATTGTCAGATGATCAAAAGCAAAGAATATATGGCAGAACTGCTTTAAAAAAGGCCACTTCCAAGGAGTCTGTTGCTTTAGCTGCTGAATTTCTTTTGAGCGGGAGTTCGTCTTCCATTACCGGCCAAAATATTTTTGTAGATAATGGTACAATTTAATCCTGGCCATATTTTTCTTTTAAAAATGCAATGAGTTTGGCGGTGGCTTTTTTCCGGTGGCTGTATTCGTTCTTTTCTTCGAGGCTCATTTGGGCAAATGTTTTGGCAGCGCCTTCGGGTATAAAAACAGGGTCGTACCCAAAACCATTTTCGCCGGCTTCGTTTTCTGTGATCATTCCGTTGCAAATGCCTTCAAAAAAATATTCCTGCTTATCGAGTATCAAAGAAATAACGGTGCGGAACCTTGCCAGCCTGTTTCGCTGCCCATCCATATTTTGCAACAGCTTTTCAATATTCTTTTTAAAATCGGTTTCATCCCCTGCATAGCGGGCGCTCCGCACACCGGGTTCGCCGTTCAGCGCTTCCACTTCGAGCCCGGTATCTTCGCTGAAACAGTTTTTATTTGTAAGGGTATGGATAACGGTTGATTTTTCCTTTGCATTTGCTTCCAGCGTATCGTGCGGCTCGGGTATATCAATATCGATGTCTGCCTCTTTGAGGGTGATGATGCTGAAATCATTTCCCAGTACAGAGCGGATCTCTTTTACCTTGTTTTGATTGTTGGTAGCAAAAATGAGGGTACGCATTTTTTAACTATTAAAAAGATTTTTGAGGCAGGCCCATAATTTCCCTTTTTCTTCTTTATTGTTTTTAATAACATGTAAACCCGGCGCCCGTAAAAACGTTTGATGGTTATAGCCCTGCAATTTATACTCCGGGAATTCCATAGGGATACCTGCAGAGGAAGGATTTACCCCAAACAATATCCATTTTTCCGGCGAAAAGCCAGTACAAATTTCGGGGTACATCAGCCTGGGCTTAGGGTGCATATTGAATAATACAATATCATTTAAGGATAACTTGCAGGCCGTTAAAATATTGGTGAGCAACTCAAGGTTTTCATCGGTAATAAAAGGGGCGGCATCTTCATTTACCAATACACAAATTTTAGATTGATTATTTCCTAAAAAAGCCCGGTTTTCGTTTTTTTCAGTCCTATTGTCCGTTTCGGAAATATTTAAATCTACCAGTGATTTGTTATAAAAATCCTGTAATAAAGTAGCATTTAAATGAATATTATTTAACCCCATTTTCATTAGTTTAATGCAGGTAATTTTCGTTTCTTTGTGTAAAATTAACGATTATGATTGCTGCCGCCGATATTAAAATTACAAAAGCCCATCACAGCCGGCTTAGTGAAGTAAGCCTGGAGAATATTGCCTTTGGAAAATATTTTACCGATCACATGCTGGAAGCCGATTATGAAGATGGCGAATGGAAAAATGTGGAAATAAAACCCTATCAGCCGCTCCTGCTGGAACCTTCTATTTCGGCCCTGCATTATGGCCAGGCTATTTTTGAAGGAATTAAAGCTTATAATCATCCCAATGGCGAGGCTTATATCTTCAGGCCATATGATAATTTTAACCGCTTTAATATTTCTGCCGA
>JAFDZZ010000104.1:0-3347 GCA_018266715.1 Bacteroidota bacterium | reverse complement strand
GCTTAGATAAAAAATGGATCCCAAGCCAGGCCGACCATTCTTTATACATTCGCCCTTTTATGTTTAGCACCGACGAAATGATAGGGGTGAGGCCAAGCGATAAGTATAAATTCATGATTCTTTTAAGCCCTACAGGCCCCTACTATAATACCCCCATGCGTATTTATGTGGAAGAACATTTTGTGCGTGCCGTACCCGGCGGTGTAGGTTATGCCAAAGCAGCAGGCAACTACGGCGCTGCCATGTATGCAACGGCACAGGCAAAGAAAAAAGGTTACGACCAGGTTTTATGGACCGATGCTTTTGAGCATAAATACGTGCAGGAATGCGGCACTATGAACGTGTTTTTCATTATTGGCAATACGGCCATTACCCCCGATTTAAGTAAAGGAACTATTTTGGCCGGCGTAACCCGGGATAGCGCCATGCAGGTATTAAATGAAATAGGTTTTAAAGTGGAAGAAAAAGAACTCTCCATAGACGATATTATAGATGCCCATAAAGCCGGTATTTTGTATGAAGCTTTTGGAACCGGCACCGCAGCAACCATATCACTTATTAAGGAGCTACGCTATAAAGATTATGTAATGAAGTTTGACGTAGATCGCTGGCAAACGGCGCCAAAGCTGGCAAAACGCCTCAATGATATCCGTTATGGCCATACTGCCGATGTACATGGCTGGATGTACAAGGTATAAACCAAATATTCAGGTCTTTTTGAGTAATTTTTTATATTAAATCCTCCGGGAAAATGTCTAAAATCGGGCAAATCGTCATTTTTTGGGCAGTATTCTCATTTTAAGGCATTTTATAGGTAAAATCTTCAATTTAAGTTTTGCCGGATAGATAAGTTCCCTTACCTTTGCCTCCCGAAAAAAAACGGAGAAAAAAGTTTATTTAATGCCAACCATTCAACAATTAGTAAGAAAAGGACGTGAAATTATAAAGGCAAAGAGCAAATCAAGGGCTCTGGATAGTTGCCCTCAACGTCGGGGTGTATGTACAAGGGTATATACCACCACTCCAAAAAAGCCAAACTCTGCGCTTCGTAAAGTGGCAAAAGTGCGCTTAACCAATAAAATTGAGGTGATTGCCTATATTCCGGGTGAAGGGCACAATTTGCAGGAGCATAGTATAGTGTTGATTCGTGGTGGCAGGGTGAAAGATTTACCCGGTGTACGTTACTATATTGTACGGGGCAGCCTGGATACTGCAGGTGTGAAAGACCGTAAACAAAGCCGCAGTAAATACGGAACCAAAAGAGCAAAAAAATAAAAATCTTAATACTTAGTACTTAGTACTTTGTACTAAGTACTAATAAAATAACAACAATGCGTAAAGCACAAGCCAAAAAATTACCTTTAGCGCCCGATCCAAAGTTTAACGATAAACTGGTAACCCGTTTTGTAAACAACCTCATGTGGGAAGGTAAAAAAAGCGGGGCGTATGATATTTTTTATGATGCGCTGGATAAAGTGGCCAAAATAAGCGGCGAAGATGGATATGAAGTTTGGAAAAAAGCGTTAAACAATATCACTCCTGCTGTAGAAGTTCGTAGCCGCAGGATTGGTGGTGCTACTTTTCAAATTCCATCTGAAGTGCGTGCCGAAAGAAAAATTTCTTTGAGTATTAAATGGATGGTGCGTTACAGCCGTGAAAGAAACGGGCGCAGTATGGCCGATAAATTAGCCAATGAAATTGTGGCGGCAAGTAAAGGTGAAGGCGCTTCTTTTAAAAAGAAGGAAGATACCCATCGTATGGCAGAAGCCAACAAAGCCTTTGGCCATTTCCGTATTTAACCGCTTAAACAACTCTATTTTTAAACCTGCGAAATGCAGGTTTTTTTATGCCCATTACTTATTTTTTTAATCTGGGTTTAAACAGTTTTTTTAATGTAAGTTTACCCCATTAAATTTCTTTCCAATGCAATTAAAGAAAATCTCCATTGTTATTTTTCTGCTTATATTAATTCATCCTGTAATCGCTCAAAATCCAATAACGATTCATTCCCCCAATAACCAGCTAAGTGCAGAGTTTTGGTTAGGCAGCAGTGGAGAGCCGCTTTACTCAGTAACCTATAAAAATAAAAAAGTGGTGCTGCCCTCTGCGTTAGGGTTTGATTTTAAACTGGGCATCCATGCAAAAGATACGATTGGGTTTCGTAAAAATTTTTCACTCATTAAATCTGAGCCCTTTAGTTACAACGGAAGCTGGAAACCGGTGTGGGGCGAAGAATCAGAAATTAAAGAGCAGTATAATGCCGCAAAAATTAGCCTGGTACAAAATAAAACATCCAACAAGCCCCTTTACCTTAACCTGGTTTTTAAAGTGTTTGATGATGGCGTGGGATTTAGATACGAGTTTCCGGAGCAGCCCAATTTGAATCATTTTATAATCACCGACGAGCATACCCAATTTGCCATGGCCGGGGATCATACCGCCTATTGGATACCCGGTGACTATGATACGCAGGAGTATGATTACACTACTTCTAAGCTTTCACAAATCAGGGGTTTAATGGCTGGCGCCATAACTTCAAATGCTTCGCAAACGCAGTTTTCACCTACCGGAGTGCAAACCTCTTTGCAAATGAAAACGGCAGATGGCCTGTATATTAATTTGCATGAAGCCGCATTGATTAATTACTCCTGCATGAACCTGAACCTGGATGATAAGAATTTTATTTTTGAATCCTGGCTTACGCCGGATGCCATTGGCAATAAGTGTTATTTGCAAACCCCTTGCGTTACTCCATGGCGCACCATTACTGTAAGTGATGATGCCCGTGTAATACTGGCTTCAAAAATTACGGAGAATTTAAACGAACCCAGTAAAATAAAAGATGCATCCTGGATAAAACCCGTGAAATATATGGGAGTATGGTGGGAGATGATTACCGGCAAAAGTACCTGGGCCTATACGGATGGAACAGATTTTATGAACCATGCCACCGAAAAGCAAATGCCTTCTATACAACTGGGCATTACCGATTATACCAAGCTTGCACCCAATGGCAAACATGGGGCAACTACAAAGCATGTAAAAGAAATGATTGATTATGCCGCCGCAAATGGTTTTGATGCCGTACTGGTAGAAGGCTGGAATGTAGGCTGGGAAGACTGGTTTGGCAAATCCAAAGATTATGTATTTGATTTTGTAACGCCTTATCCCGATTTTGATGTAGCCGCCATTAGGGATTATGCAAAAAGCAAAGGCATAAAAATGATCATGCATCATGAAACATCCGGCTCCATTAGAAATTATGAACGGCATTTGGATACGGCTTTTAAATTTATGAAACTCTATAATTACGATGCGGTAAAAACCGGCTATGTAGGCGATTTATT
>JAFDZZ010000103.1 GCA_018266715.1 Bacteroidota bacterium | reverse complement strand
GGGCGTAACCGATGATGTGTATTGTGCCGGCAACGACAGCACCTTTACTTTTTTAGAAGGTGTGCTGGATGAAGTAGTGGAACTTTTTCCTTCAAAAATTATTCATATTGGCGGCGATGAATGCCCTAAAGAACGATGGAAACATTGCCCTAAATGCCAGCAAAGGATTAAGGATAACCACCTTAAAGATGAGTTGGAATTACAAAGTTATTTTATACAACGTATTGGTGATTATTTAAAAACCAAGGGAAAAAGTATTATTGGATGGGATGAAATACTGGAAGGCGGAATTGCAGCAAATGCCACAATAATGAGTTGGAGAGGTGAAGAAGGAGGCATTGAAGCCGCCAAACAAAAACATTATGTGGTGATGACGCCTACCGGATGGTGTTATTTAGATTACAGCCAAAGCCGGAATGAAGACAGCATTACCATTGGCGGTTATATACCGGTAGAAAAAACATACAGTTACGAACCGGTTCCAAAAGAGCTCAACAGCGAAGAAGGAAAATATATTTTAGGCGCACAGGGAAATTTATGGACCGAATATATTACCAATCCATCTAAAGTGGAATACCAAATTTTTCCCAGGATGAGTGCTTTAAGTGAAGTGGTATGGAGCCCAAAAGAAAAAAGAGACTGGAAGAGTTTTGAAGCCCGTATCCCTGCTCTTTTTAATCGTTACCAGTTTTGGGGCGCACATTTCAGCAATGCATTTTACGATTTAAAAGCTTCGGTAATCCCACTTAAAAATCATCGTATCGGCTGGAAATTGGAAACCAATACGGCAGAAGGAAAAATTTTAGTTGCAAAAAATAATAACCCGGCAATTCCAATTCCATTAAAATCTCCGGTTTGGGTTAGCGGCACATCGGTTTTATCGGCAACATTGGTAGATAAAAACAATAAAACCATAAGCAGCAAAATCTCACAAAAATTTTTCCTGAATAAAGCTTCAGGAAAAAAAGTACAGCTTTTGACAGAGCCTGCTAAAAACTATTCCGGGCAGGGTGGCTTTACTTTAGTGGATGGCGTGCAAAATGAAAGAGGCATGCCCCGTTCTTTTGAGTTTTTAGGTTTCAAAGGAAATAATTTAGAAGCGATTATTGACCTGGGTAAAATTCAATTGATTAAATCCATTGCTTTGCATTCTTTTGAGCAGCAGGCCAGTTGGATATATTTACCCAAAGAAGTAAGTTTTTACAGCAGTGCAGATGGTAAAAATTTTAAATTAATACAAACGGTTTCGGAGCCAACATTAATGGATAACAACATTAGTTATAAAGCATCAAAATTGCTCAAAACAAGATATATAAAAGTATTGGCACAAAACAAAGGGATTATTCCCGATGGGCAACCCGGCGCAGGAAACCCGGCATGGTTATTTGCAGATGAAGTAGAGGTAAAATAATTTATAAGAGTTCTTTTTTTTAACACTTAAATCTTAATATATGAAAAGAAATATCTTTTTACTATTAGGAATTTTCTCATTTCTTAATAGTGGTATTGCATCCTCTAATTTAAATTTAGAGAAAAATAGCAAATTTATAACTATAGCCAAATTCGTAAATGAGGGTACAGTTGTAATCCCTTATGTTGAAATGTCAGATTATGACGAGACTGAATCTTATTCAGAAATTCCTCCTAATGCTGGGTTTGAAGCTGGATTTTCAATAACGTCACCATCCATAATTGAAATTATCGTTCAATTACCAATGATTCATCCTAAATGTAGAATTAAAATTTGGGATGAATATGGAGTTGTTTATTGTTCTGAATTTGAGGCTAACCAGTATGTAATTGTAATGTGGACTGATTCTTCACCCAGCTATACATATTCCATTTTTTATGACGAAAACCCTTGTTAAAATAAAATCCTATTAGAATTATTAACTACAAATCTAATTGATTTTCAAAGTATTGAATTTTGACATTGCCAATGTGAAAAACCTATGGGTAAATTTTATTTCTAAACCTATCTTTTCGAATAGGAAAAGCAGCAATTTTCTTAACTTCACCCATTATTTTAACTGCCTGTTTGTTTTTTATTACAAAAAATCCTAATGAGAAAAATTTTACTCTTTTTATTTGTCTTTTTTAGTATAGGTCAAAGCCTTTATTCTCAAAGTTGTATTCCAACAAATTTAAATGGTTCCACCATTGTTATTTCCTGTAATGCACCCTGCTCCGATATTAGGTTCCAGGTGCCGCATTTAAAAACCACCGAAGATTATGTTGTAAACAGCATACCCTATAATGCCTTTGCTTATACAGGCGGCACCCAGTTAACTTCCACATATATTGACGATGTATTTTCTCCTTTAATATCCATTGGTTTTCCCTTTTGTTTTTACGGGCAAACCTACAACGATATTGTAATTGGCTCTAATGCTGTGGTTACTTTTGATGGCACTAATGCCGATGCATTTAATGAATGGCAACTTCAAAATGGTGGAACACCTGCGCCAATACCTTGTAATATACCTGTAGGCGGCACATATTATCCAAGGGCATCCATTATGGGTGTTTACCAGGATATTAATCCTAACGCTTCACCTTTACCCACCAGGAGAATAGAATATAGAGTGGAAGGAACAGCGCCATGCAGAAAATTTGTTGTGAGCTACCAGGATATTAGAATGTTTGGCTGCGATAATTTAATTGCAACCAACCAAATTGTTATTTATGAAAATACCGGCGTAGTAGAAGTTTTTATAAAAGACAAACCGCTTTGCTCAACCTGGAATAATGGTTTGGGCATTATTGGAGTTCAGGATTATACAAGAACCAAAGCTGTTGCAGCGCCGGGTAAAAATTGCACACCGTTTAGCGAAAATAATACCGGTTACCGGTTTGTGCCATCTGGCACAACGAGCCGTTATATTAGCTCTGAGCTTTTAACAATGGGCGGCGCTGTAGTTGCATTGGCCGATACGGCAACTACAGTTCCCGGGATTTTAGACATTACATTCCCCAATATTTGCCCTGGCCCTTCTGTTACACAATATGTAGTGAGAACAAGGTTTACATCATGCCCGGTTGGCCCTATAATGGAAAACCTGGATACCATTAATGTTGTTCGTAATAACGTATTGCCGGTAGCTGTTGATTCTGTTCCAACTACCTGTAATACCAATTCAGGATCAATAACTATTACCCCATCTGCAGGCGTAGCGCCCTATACGGCCACTGCAACAGGACCTGGCGGGCCTTATAATTACAATGGAGCATCTCCTATTGTATTTAGTAACTTACCTGCCGGCAATTATTCTATTTATGTAACCGATAATTTTGGTTGTGATACTTCTTTCAACGTTGCGGTTACAGCAATAACCAGTCTTACTCAAACTTCTTCTTCCACCCCAACTTCTTGTGCCGGGGTAACTGATGGAACCATAACCGTTACGCCAACATCAGGAGTTGCTCCATTTACCGGCGTTGCAACAGGGCCAGGAGGGCCATATACGGTTACCGGCCCGGCACCTTTAGTATTCACTAATCTCCCTTCAGGCAGTTTTAATATTACTTATACCGATGCCTTAGGATGCACGGGTACTTTAACGCAAACGGTTAATGCAGGGGCTGGCTTAACAGCCGTTCCTTCAAGAACCAATACTTCCTGCTTTGGCGGAAGCGATGGATCTTTAACTATTACACCTACGGTTCCGGGTACATACAGCTTTGTATTAAATCCCGGCGGCTTTACGAATACCACAGGAGTGTTTACGGGGCTTGTTGCCGGATCGTATCAATGCACCTGGACGAATGCTGCAGGTTGCAGCGGCACCATGGTAAGCCTGGTTGTATTATCTGGCCCTCAATTAACCGGTACACATACCTTTACCAATGCATCTTGCTCCGGCGCACCCGATGGTACCATTACCGTTACACCCAATACACCTGGCTCTTATACATACATGCTCAACCCCGGAGGCATCACAAATACTACCGGAGTTTTCACTGGTCTAACCCCGGGCACCTATTCTGTATTAGCAACCAGTAGTGTAGGGTGTTCTTTTGTAAGATCAAATATTGTAATTAATGCCGGCTCTTCTTTATCCGGCACGGCAACATCAGCAACTACAACCTGCCCCGGAGCAACTGATGGAACAATTACGGTTACTCCCGGTACTGCCGGAACCTATACTTATGTAATTACTCCCGGAGGAGCAACAAACACAACTGGCATCTTTACAGGCCTTGCTACCGGCACGTATTCCGTTTTAGCTACAAATGCTTCCGGCTGCACATTTACTGTTTCAAATATTACTGTTACCAACGGCCCGGCACAAACAGGCAGTGCAACAACCAATACCACAACCTGCCCCGGCGCAACTGATGGAACCATTACCGTTACTCCCGGTACTGCCGGAACCTATACCTATATACTCAATCCGGGTGGAGCCACCAATACTACAGGAACTTTCACCGGCCTTGCTGCGGGAACTTATACAGCAACCGGAACCAATACCGTTACAGGCTGCATTTTTACGGTAACTAATATTAATGTAACCAATGGGCCGGCCCTTACAGGAAGTGCAACTACAAATACCACAACCTGCCCCGGCGCAACAGATGGAACAATTACCGTAACTCCAACCAATCCCGGCACATATACTTATGTTATAACTCCGGGTGGCACAAGCAATACAACCGGAACTTTTACAGGGCTTGCAACAGGTTCATATTCTGTTACGGCAACAGGTGCAATTGGATGCAGTTTCACCGTTTCCAATATTAATGTAACCAATGGCCCGGCGCCAACTGGTAATGCTACTACAAATACAACCTCCTGCCCAAGCGCTACAGATGGAACAATAACGGTAACTCCAACCAATCCCGGCACATATACTTATGTTTTAACTCCGGGTGGCACAACCAATACTACAGGAACTTTTACCGGCCTTGCCGTAGGCACATATTCTGTTACTGCTACAAGCGCTATTGGATGTAGTTTTACCGTTTCTAATATTAATGTTACTGCCGGTACTTCACCTACCGGAAATGCTGCAACCGCTACAACTACTTGCCCAGGTGCAACAGACGGCACCATTACAGTTACGCCAACCAATCCGGGTACTTATACTTATGTGTTAACTCCCGGAGGCGCTACCAATACAACCGGAATTTTTACAGCGCTTGCGCCTGGCGCTTACTCAGTAACGGCAACTAATGCATTCGGCTGTAGTTTTACTTTGCCCAATATTAATGTAACCAATGGCCCTGCACCAACAGGTAATGCAACTACAAATACAACAACCTGTCCCGGTGCTACTGACGGTTCATTAACCGTTAACCCAACCAACCCGGGAACATACACTTATGTATTAACACCCGGGGGCGCTACCAATACAACAGGAATTTTTACAGCGCTTGCCCCTGGCGCTTACTCAGTAACGGCAACAAACGCTTTAGGCTGTAGCTTCACCGTTTCTAATATTAATGTAACCGATGGCCCTGCACCAACAGGTAATGCAACTACAAACACTACAACCTGCCCGGGTGCAACTGACGGTTCATTAACCGTTACCCCAACCAACCCGGGAACTTATACTTATGTATTAACTCCCGGCGGAGCAACCAATACAACAGGAATTTTTACAGCGCTTGCCCCTGGCGCTTACTCAGTAACGGCAACAAACGCTTTAGGATGTAGCTTCACTGTTTCTAATATTAATGTAACCGATGGCCCTGCACCTACAGGTAATGCAACAACAAACACTACAACCTGCCCAGGTGCAACTGACGGTTCATTAACCGTTACTCCAACTAACCCCGGAACTTACACTTATGTATTAACACCCGGCGGAGCAACCAATACAACA
>JAFDZZ010000102.1 GCA_018266715.1 Bacteroidota bacterium | reverse complement strand
CATGAATGTGCCCACAGGTTATTATTTAAAAAACCGGCTGCAAACAGGCTTGCAGGCATTTTTGCCAATGTACCCCAAATTTTTCCAAGCTCAGTTTCTTTTGAACGTTACCACATCAAGCACCATTCTTTCCAGGGTATTCATGAGTTAGATGCAGATCTTCCTAACCGCTGGGAGGCAAAATTGATCAATAACTACTTTATTGGCAAAGCGCTTTGGTTACTATTTTTTCCGGTGTTCCAGGTATGCAGGATAAGCAGGCTTAGAGAAATTAAACCTTTCGATGGATGGGTAGCATTAAACTGGGGTGTACAAATATTGTTTTCGGTATTGGTGATTACATTTTTTGGACCCAAAGCATTTATTTATTTGCTTGCCAGTTTTTTCTTTTCTGTTGGCCTTCATCCTTTAGGCGCAAGATGGGTACAGGAACATTACTTAACGCATAGCCAGGAGCAGGAAACTTATAGCTACTATGGAGTGTTGAACTCCGTGTCGTTTAATGTGGGCTTTCATAATGAGCATCATGATTTTCCTTCTATACCCTGGAACCGCTTGCCACAGATAAGGGAAGCAGCACCAACTTTTTATAACAGTTTGCATTACCACAAATCGTGGACAAAACTTTTTTTTCGTTTTTTATTTGATAAAGAAATTTCTCTTTTCTCCAGGATAGTGAGAAAAAACAGGGGAAATGTTAGCCTTGCCGATAAATCTATACCGGATGCAGAACTGCTGAATCATGCCACAAAGCCTTGATAAAATACCTTAGAGCGTATAGAAATATCTAATTTACCTTTTTCAAAAAAACAGTATAAGTAGGAAAGTGATCACTGTATCCATAATTATAAGTGTTTCCATCCCAGGTGCGTTTTCCATAGCCCCGGTACCTACCGGTTTTTTGTACTAGAAAATCTTTATTAAAAATCAGGGCCTTTTGAAAAAAATATCCATCCTGCTCTTTATTGAGCCAGCCGTGAGAAACAACAATTTGGTCAAATAATCCCCAGGCATCCTGGTAAGCCAGTGTACCTATTCCTCGTTTATACATTTCTACCCAGGGATTAAAAAGCTGGCCTGGGCCTACATCTTTCATTTTTCCTTTTGCACCTAACACTTTGGTAAGACTTGGACTTATAGGGTCATCATTTAAATCGCCCATTAATACCACTTTGGTTTCGATATTGATGGCCATTAGAGAATCTATTACTTTTTTGGCTGTAGCAGCAGCAGCAGCCCTGCCGGGCATAGAGCGCTCTTCGCCACCACTGCGACTGGGCCAGTGGTTTACAAATACATGAATAGTATCTCCATCCATAACTCCCTTTACATATAAAATATCACGGGTAAAATACGAGACTTTGGCACCACCAGGCAATTTTACAAATAATGAATTACTGTACAGTGGTGTAAAATATTTGGGATTGTAAACGAGGCCTACATCCACTCCACGAATATCCGGTGAATTATAATGTACATATTTAAGATGCCGGTTTCTTAATTTTTCCTGCTTAACCAAATCATTTAAAACGGTATCATTTTCTATTTCCGCAACACCAAGCAAGGCTAATCCATCCGGTGTAATATCGGTTCCCATTTGAGATATTACATCTGCCAGCCGGCTTAATTTATCCCAATACACATGGCTATTGTATTGCCTTACGCTACTGGGCAAAAATTCTTCATCGTTTTTATTGGGGTCGTTAATGGTATCGTAGAGGTTTTCTAAATTGTAAAAACCTATTATTGAAACTTTGTATTTGTTTTGTGCAAATACTGAACTATTGATAATCAATAGGCTAAAAAGAATAATTTTTTTCATAACTATAAAAAAGTAACCAAAGATAGTCTTTGCCTGAAAAATAATAGAAATATTTGGCCAATGGTTAAAGAATGTGTAGAAGTCTTAACAGAATGTTCGCAAATGCCATTACCTTTGCGGCTCTCAAAAAAATGTAATTATGAGAAATTCTACAAAAGGATTTGTTCTGCTTTTTGCCTCATTCTTTTTGCTCCAGGTTGCTGCTTATGCACAGGAGCCCCAAAAAAATTCCAGGGATAGTGTTATCCTCCAGGAAGGTAGGGAAAGTATGCTGGAAAATATCCCGGTTATTTCGCTGGATGAAAGCGATATGCAGGACGGAAGCGCCCAAAATATTTCTTCACAGTTAACTGCAGGAAGGGATCCGTTTTTAAGTGGGGCATCTTTTCATTTTAATGCCGTTCGCTTTCGTATAAGGGGTTATGATGCGGATATGTTCAGCACTTATATAAATGGCATGCCCATGGAAAACCTCGATAATGGATTTACACCTTACGGGCTATGGGGTGGATTAAATGATGTAATGCGCAACCGTGACCAGGTGCATGGATTAAAAATTAACCCTTATGCCATTGGAGACATTGGCGGCCTCACTTATTTTGATACCCGTGCCAGCAGGCAGCGTGTACAAACCAGTATTAATTATGCCATAAGCAACAGGAATTACAGCAACCGTTTGATGGTAACCCATAGTACCGGCCTCAATAAAAAAGGCTGGGCTTTTAGTCTATCCGCATCACGCCGCTGGGCTTCAGAAGGCTATACAGAGGGAACTTATTATGATGGCTATTCCGGCTTTTTGGCCGTTGACAAAAAAATTAACGACCGTAATTTACTTTCCTTCACCTCCATGTTGGCTACTACTGAAAATGGAAGACAGGGCTCCTCTGTTCAGGAAATGCTCGATATTGCTGGCGATAAATATTACAATCCCTACTGGGGTTATCAAAATGGCAAGAAAAGGAATTCCAGCATTGCAAAAATCACTCAACCGGTTTTTATCTTAAGCCATGAGTGGAAGATGAATGATAAAACAACCATTAACTCGGCCCTGTCTTATATTTTTGGCAACAGGAGTGTGAGTGGATTGGATTGGTACAACTCTGCCGATCCCAGGCCGGATTATTACCGCTACCTGCCCAGCTACCAGTTAGATGCTTCAAATGTAGATGCCGTACGCCAGGCTATGCTTAACGATGTAAACCTGCGCCAGGTAAACTGGGATAGGTTATACCAGGCAAACTATGGCAATATAGCTACCATCAATGATGTAAATGGAATAAGTGGTAACAATGTTACCGGCAAAAGAAGCGTTTACATTGTGGAAGACCGCAACATTTTTACACAAAGGGCAGGCGCCAATACCGTTTTAAATACCGTATTGGGTAAAAGAATAGATTTTACTACCGGCGCCTCTTTTCAATACCAAAAAAATCATTATTATAAAGATGTAAATGACTTGCTGGGTGGTGATTTTTATGTGGACTTAAACCAATTTGCCGAAAGGGATTTTGCTACAGATCCCAACGCCAATCAAAACGACTTGAACCACCCCAACCGTATTTTAGGTGTTGGAGATAAGTTTGGGTATAACTATGATATCACTATTAAAAAAGCAGCTGCCTGGGTTCAGGCGGTTGTGAAGTTCAATAAAATTGATTTCTTTATTGCCGGCGAACATTCTTATACCGAGTTTTTCCGTACCGGAAATGTAAAAGTGGGTTTGTTCCCCGATGATTCCTACGGAAAATCCGCAAAGCAACGCTTTTATAATTATACCGCTAAAGCCGGGGTTACCTATAAAATAGACGGCCGCAATTATATTTTTGTAAATGGAGCCTACCTTACCCGTGCACCATTTTTTGAGAATGCTTATATAGCGCCACGTACCCGGGATTTGGTACAGGATAATCTTACCAATGAAAAAATACATACTGCCGAAGCCGGTTATGTATTGAACGCACCTAAATTAAAAGCCCGCTTAACCGGTTATTATACGCAGATAGAAGACCAGATGAATGTGCTTACTTTTTACCATGATGAATACCGGAACTTTGTGAATTATGCCATTAGTGGAATAGATAAACAACATTTTGGCGGTGAGTTTGGCGTGGATGCAAAACTGTACAAAGGTTTAAGTTTAAATGCCACTGCAGCAGTTGGCCGTTTTTATTATACCAGCAGGCAAAATGCTACGGTAACCGTAGATAACAGCGCTGCTGTAATTTCTAAAGATTTAATTTACTCAGAAAATTATCGTTTACCTACACCGCAGGAAGCCTATTCCATAGGGTTGGATTACCGTTCACCCAAATACTGGTTCCTTAATGTTAATTTCAATTATTTTGATAATATGTGGTTTGATTTTAACCCCTTAAGACGAACCGCATCTGCAGTAAGTGGCGTAGATCCCTCTTCACCACTTTGGAATGAAATTATCGGGCAGGATAAATTGAAAGCTCAATATACCCTTGATGCTTTTGCCGGCTACTCCTGGAGAATGAATAATAAATTTAAGAACCTGAAAAAGGCAACGTATATCGTATTTAACGTTGGGGTAAATAATATTCTCAACAACCAGTCCATTGTTACCGGTGGTTATGAGCAATTGCGTTTTGACTTTGCAGAGAAAAATGTAAATAAGTTTCCATCACGCAGGTTTTATGCATATGGTATAAATTATTTTGCCAGCATTGGCATCCGTTTCTAAAATAAAAATCATCAACTTTTTAAATAAACATTTATGAACAGGTTTTTTAAAATTTCATTAATTGCAACCTTCCTCACCGGATTTGCAATTTTATTAAACTCGTGTAAAAAAGAATTTGATTCGCCCCCGGGCCCCAAAGATCAAAATATAGTGGCCAACACTACTATTGCCGATCTTAAAGCCCTGCATCCCGGTAATGGCGCCTACACCATGGTTAATTCAGATATTATTATTTCTGGCGTGGTAGTAGCCAATGATAAAAGCGGAAATTTATACAAGCAATTGTACATTGAAGATTCCACCGGCGGTTTGCAAATATTATTAGATGCGGCAAGCCTTTATGGATCGTATCCTATTGGTCGCCGGATTTATATTAAATGTAACGGCCTTTGCTTAAGCGATTACAACCGCCTGATGGCATTGGGTGTAAAAGCCAATGTTGCCGGGTTGCCATCGCAGGAAGGTATTCCTTCTGCACTCATCAGCCAGTATGTAATTGGGGGTTCACTCGGCAATGCCGTAACGCCACACGTGGTAACTTTAAATGACCTTACTACAAATATGCAGGATCGTTATCTCGGTTCATTGATACAACTGGAAGGTTTTTATTTTCCTAATTTAAATCAAACCTACTCCGATACGTCTGCTTATAAATCCACTCAAAACAGGGATATTAAAAATTGCGACGGGCAAACCACCATCATCCGCACCAGCGCTTATGCCAACTTTGCCGGGCAAAGAGTGGCCCAGGGCCGTGGAACGGTTACCGCCATTTATACCGTATTTGGCAATACCAAACAATTATTGATAAGAGATACCGGGGATGTAAATTTTAATGAACCCTACGATTGTCCATTGCCTCCGGGAGTATTATTCCAGGAAGATTTTGAAGGCCAGGTAACCCCGGGTCCATTGGTGCTCAATAACTGGTTTGTAGGTGCAGAAGCAGGTTCAAAAACCTGGGAAGCCCGCTTATTCAGTTCAAATAAATATGCCCAGATGAGTGCATTTTCAACTAATGATGCATCGGCTAAAGCCTGGATGGTTACTAAAGCCATTAACCTCGGAGCCTTTGCCAACAAAACCTTAACTTTTGAAACCAATGCCGGTTTTCATAATGGCGCTGTTTTAAAATTATTAATCTCTACCGATTATTCCGGTACAGGTAACCCCTGGGCAGGCGGTGTAAACTGGACCGATATCAGCTCACAGGCAACCTTCTCACCGGGTTTACCCAGTGGCTATCCTTCTTCATTTACCCCATCAGGAAATGTAAGTTTAAATAGCTATTCAGGTACAGTATATATCGCTTTTAAATATGAAGGTGCAGATCCTTCAGGATCTTCAAGTGATAAAACCACCACATGGCAGGTAGATAAAATAAAAGTAACCGGTTTATAAATTTTTTAAAGAGGATGAAGCTGCAACAAAATGCAGCTTCATCTTTTTTTGATATTGTAGCTCATTTTTAATTATTAGATTATGAAAAAAATATTTACCTTTTTATTGCTCTTATGTTGCATGGCAGGTTTTTCGCAATCCACCACAATAGTCATTAGCCAGGTTTATGGTGCAGGTGGAAATTCCGGGGCATTATTTAATGCGGATTATGTGGAACTGCATAATATTTCGGCAACATCACAAAGTTTAAACGGCCTGTCCGTGCAATACGAATCTGCAACACCTGCCGGCAACTGGAGTGGGGCAGCTGTATTACCAAATGTGTCTATTCCCGCCGGTGGATATTTCCTTGTGCAAATGACAGCTGCCGGCTCTGTTGGTTCGCCGTTACCCACGCCGGATTTTGTTGGCGATGTGGCCATGGGTGGAACAAACGGTATAGTAGCCATCATTAATGGTGTTGATGTAATTACGGGTTGCCCTTCAAGCAATGTTATAGACCTTGTTGGATATGGCACGGCAGCATGCTTTGAAGGCGCTGCAGCATCACCCGGAATAAGCGCTACATTAGCAGCTTTTCGTTTAAATAACGGCTGTACCGATACCAATGTTAATGGAAATGATTTTTCAACCGGGGCACCTGCGCCAAGAAATAGCGCCTCTCCTGCATTTATTTGCGGCTCCGGGCCTACTCCCCAGTTAACGATTACCGGAACTATTAATGATTTTGGAAGTTTACAAGTAGGTAATACATCAGCTTCTCAAACCTATAATTTATCCGGTTCAAATTTAACCGGGGCTCCTGGAAATATAGTTGTAAGCGCACCTTCAGCCGACTTCCAGGTTTCCGGCGATAACAGCACATGGACTGCATCAGTAAATATTCCTTTTACTTCTGCTACACTTGCTTCCACACCTGTTTATGTACGATTTTCACCTCAAAGTGCAGGTTTAAAATCAGGCAACGTAACAAATTCCGGAGGCGGAGCTGCTACGGTAAATGTTGCCGTAAGTGGAACCGGCACTTCATCAGGTGGCGGAACCGGTACATTAGTGATCAGCCAGTTTTATGGTGCCGGCGGAAATACAGGCGCCGTATTAAATGCCGATTATGTTGAAATTCATAATATCTCTGCCGTATCTCAAAGCCTGAACGGCTTATCCGTTCAGTATGAGTCTGCAACCCCTGCAGGCACATGGAGTGGAGCAGCAGTATTACCAAATGTTTCTATTCCCCCGGGTGGATTTTATTTAGTGCAAATGACAACAACCCCCGGCTCTATAGGAGCGCCCTTACCCACACCGGATTTTGCTGCAGATGTTTTAATGGGTGGATCCAATGGTATTGTTGCCATTATTAATGGTACAACCGTAATTTCCGGTTGCCCAAGCACCGATGTAATTGATTTGGTAGGCTATGGCACAGCCGCCTGTTTTGAAGGTGGCGGCGCTGCGCCGGCAGTAAGTGCAACACTTGCCGGTTTTAGGGCCGATAACGGATGTACAGATACCGATAACAATAACGCAGATTTTTCAACCGGTGCACCGGCGCCAAGAAACAGCGCATCGCCGGTACAATTGTGTTCATCTGTACCATCGCCATCCTTAACCGTTACCGGAACTATTGCCGATTTTGGAAATGTGGATATTGGAACAAATTCTACATCACAATCTTACAGCCTGTCGGGGGCCAACCTTACCGGGGCTCCGGGAGTGATCACTGTATCGGCTCCATCATCAGACTTCCAGGTATCCAATGATAACAGTACCTGGGGAGCAAGCACAACCCTTGCATATACTTCTGCAACTTTATCCGCTACAAATGTATGGGTGCGGTTTACACCACAAACGGCTGGCCCCAAATCGGGTAATGTAACTAATGCCGGCGGTGGAGCTGCTACGGTAAATGTACCCGTAAGCGGCAATGGAACAGTACCTGCTACACCAACTTTAACCGCATCTACAATTTCTTCATTTGGAAATGTATGTATTGGCACAGTGGCCGGTCCCAATTCGTTTACGATTAATGGCACCAATCTTACAAATGCTAATATAAATATTGCGGCTTTACCCGGATTCAGTTATGCAACAACCTCCGGCGGGCCATTTAGTTCAACGCTTTCTTTAACCCAGCCCGGCGGTACTTATAGCCAGCAAATATTCGTTCAGTTTAACCCCACAGCATCACAATCATACGATGGAAATATAGCAATAAGTGGCGCAGGAGCTAATGCAATTAATGTTGCAGCAAGTGGATTGGGCAATAATAACCCGCCGACCGTATCAACCGGCGCAGCATCAGCAGTTACCAGCAGTTCGGCAACTTTGGCCGGAAGCATAACGGATAATGGCTGTACTACAGTTTCAGCATACGGTATTACTTATAGTTTAGTAAATGGGTTTACTACGGGTACAGATGTAGCTTCTACAAATATATCTTCCGGAAGTTTTACATCTTCTTTAACCGGTTTATTACCCTCTACCACGTATTATTATAAAGCGTATGCAACAAATGATGGAGGAACGGCTTATGGCTTGCAACAATCCTTTACTACGGCTGCTCCGGTTTTAACCGTAACCAGCTTAAATAGTTTTGGAAGTTTATGTGTGAATACAAGCTCCGATGCACAAAATTTCACAATTACCAGCCCGGCCTTAACTACGGCTAATGTAGTGGTAGGCCCATTGGCAGGCTATTCTTTTGCAACAACAGAAACGGGCACTTTTGCTGCTTCTCTTAACATCACACAACCCGGTGGTGCATTTACTCAGGTGGTTTATGTTAAGTTTACCCCTGTTGCCATTCAGTCGTATAACGGAAATATACCGGTTTCCGGTGGAGGCGCTGCTACAGTAAATGTATCGGTTAGCGGAAGTGGGTATAATGCTCCGGCAGACATCGTAACCATGACTGCAAGCAATATAACCGTTTATACAGCAACACTCGGTGGCAGTATAACCAGTACCGGATGCAGTGAAATTACTTCTGCAGGTATTGAATATAGCGGAATAAGTAACCTCGGAATTTATACAAGGGTACAGGCTTCAAATGTAACCGCTTCAGATTTTTCTGTAAACCTTAGCGGCCTTGTACAGGCTACTAAATATTATTACAGGGCTTATGCCATTAACGATGGCGGAATTGCTTATGGCGCAATTGATTCTTTTGTTACAAAATCAATTCCAAACGGGCTTACTCTTTACAGCATTCCGGCAACAAAGGGACAGGCTTTACATTTTACTTATAAAACCAATGCCCCCGGCCATTATGCAGTGAAGTTGTTCAATGCTTCAGGCCAATTGGTATTTAGAAAAGGATTTATTATGCAGCTTAACTTTATAGATGAAAGCTTTGTAATCCCTTCATCCACTGCTCCTGGCGTTTATATGTTTGTGTTGGAAAATGTGAATGGATTTACTGAGAAACGCAGCATTCTTATTCAATAAGCCAATTTCAATAATCTTATTCAAGCGGTTGAGTGTTCAACCGCTTTTTTTATTTTTTTAGCAATGAATAAACTACGGTATCCAGGAAACGCCCATTGTAATAAAAACATTCCTTAAAATACCCCTCTTTTACAAACCCGTTTTTCAATAAAACATGCTCGGATGCGGCATTAGCAGGGTTGATATGGGCCTCAATACTGTGTAATTTCATGCCCTCAAACCCATAGTGCAGTACCGGCTGAATGGCTTCATGCATGATGCCTTTGTTCCAACAGTCGGGGTGAAGTATGTAACCGATTTCGGCACGGTAATTTGGTTTGACGATATTAAAGAAGCCAATAGTGCCAATCATTTTTTCGGGTTGTTCTTTTAATGCAATCACCCAAAGAATAGCGTTGTTTTCAAATTCATTGTTTTGTATAGTATTAATTAACTTTTTAGCTTCAGCCAATGTTTTCATAGGGTCACGGTCAACATAACGCATGGCTTCAACATTATTTCTAATTTCAAATAATGCATCGGCATCTTTTTTTAAGAGCCTCCTTAATACCAGGCGTGGCGTTATGATTTTTGGAAAAGGATGAAAATTTAACTCCAGCATTGGTTCAATTTAAAAAATGATATCGCTAATAACAAACAGGGCAAAAACCAATGAAGCAATACCGTTGGCCGTCATAAATCCCAGGGTTACTTTACTTAGGTCGTTGGGTTTTACCAGGCTATGCTGGTAAATTAAAATACCGGTAAATACCATTGCACCAATCCAATAGAGCAACCCAAAAGTGCCATACCATCCTGCAAAAATTACGCATAGGGCCGAAAGCACATGCAGCAAAACAGAGATCTTTAAAGCTTTTTTCTTTCCAAGCGCCGATGGAATCGAATGCAATTGATGGGCTTTGTCAAAATCTTCATCCTGTAATGCATAAATGATATCAAAACCGCTTACCCAAAAAATTACGGCAAACGAAAAAAGTAAAGGAAGCCAGGAAAAAGAACCGGTAACAGCAAGATAAGCGCCAATGGGCGCCAGCGATAACCCAAGGCCTAAAATCAAATGGCATAAAGCGGTAAACCGCTTGGTATAGCTGTAAAAAAGAATTACCAATAAGGCCACAGGCGATAAATAAAAGCAAAGGGGATTTATAAAGTATGTGGCCAGTATAAAAATGACACAGTTGATGATAACAAATTTTAAGGCATGTTGTGAAGAGATAATTCCACGGGGAATTTCTCTTATTGCCGTGCGGGGGTTTTGGGCATCAAAATTTCGGTCTAAGTAGCGGTTAAAAGCCATGGCAGCGGATCGTGCTGTTACCATGCAAACAAGGATTAAAGCAAAAATTTTCAAATAAAACTTTAAAGGAGGGTTCAGGCCGTAAATAACCTGCCCGTTTACATGAAATTCAAAAGGATTTTGCAATAACAGGTTGAGTGGGGTATCATTTTTTACCGCTAATGCAAAACCAATTAATGCAAAGGGCATGGCAAATACGGTATGTGAAAATTTAATAAGCGATAAATAATTTTTAATGCTGGCCATATTGGAATGGTTATGAAAAATCAGAACTGCAAAATTACTGTGTTTTAGTATAGCCCAACTCAAGTGCCGTTTGAATCATAAACGCATAAGCGGCGTTATAATCATTGCTTATTTCACCATCTAAGATGGCATTGCGAATGGCGTCTTTAATAATACCTACGGGTTTGGAAGGCGAAAGGTTAAAGGTTTCCATTATTAATTCCCCACTAATGGGCGGCTGCCAGTTACGAATATGGTCTTTTTCTTCCACTTCTGCACAACGCCGCCTCACCAGTTCAAAATTTTCGAGGTAGCGTTTTACTTTTTGTTTGTTTT
>JAFDZZ010000101.1 GCA_018266715.1 Bacteroidota bacterium | reverse complement strand
GAAACGGGCAAGAGACATTAATTGCTTAATACTGGTGATGGTATTGCTCCTTACCAACTCTTTGGTAATAGGGATATATTTGCTGGATGCTTCACTGGTGCCGCTGCTGAGGGCAAAGTATTTTATTACCCCGGGCCAGCACACATCGGGAATGCCTTCCAGGGTTTTATACCACCACTCTTTATAAATTTTGGAATAGTTATAGGTAGGCACTTCCTGCTGAAATTTTTTGCCGCAATGCCTTGCCAGTAAAATTTCATCAAAGCGGTATTGTTGGCCAAATTCGGTAAACCGTGCTTTGCGCAATAGTTTTTTCAGCACTTTTAATTGCTGGCTTCGTACATCGCTTACCGGAATATTTAATGCCCGGGCAATTGATGCAGGCAGTTTCATTTCAAATAAGGCCATTGAATATTTTTGCAGTAAACAAAGATAAATAATGGTTTTGAGGAATTTTTCCTAAAATCTGTTGAAATTGGATAAATAATTATTGCCTTGAATCGGCTAATCCTGTATCCTTATGGCATTTTCATTTTCGATATACATGGTGGCTACACCACTCAAATCAATGACCCTGCCTTTTACACAAATAATTTTTCCTTTCAGCAATGCTTCAGGTTTATAATTAAAGTTTACAATGTTTTCTTTTTTAATAAACACGGTAAAAACCTGGTTGGGAAACTGCTTATCCAAATTGAGTAAAATATTCCCTTTTTTACTTACCCTGGCTCCTACAACTGTTCCACAAACGGTAATTTCGTCCCTCCGGTTGGTCCACTCTTTTGCTACCAAAGTATTAAAATAACCCTGTGGTAGTTTCTCCTGGTCCAGGGGTTCTGCATCGGCATTATTGGTTTCGGGTAGCCAGTCATTGGGCTTAAGCTGGCTTTCCAGTTCTTCCTGCTCCGCTTCGGGCAAATGTGAAAAAAAGTTGAGTCCGGTTTGTTTTTCAATTTCATTTACGGGTACTGCAAAGCTTTTTATGGGCTTTGTGATAAAGGTATTGGGCATTATAAACCCTATTGCCTTTTTATTTTTTAAGTCGAGCGCCACTTTCCAAAAACGTTTTGGGATAATGAGCTTATGTTTTCCCCTTTCAATTTTTGAGAGCGTATCACCCATAAACGGGCCGGTTAACATGTATAATTGTGTGCCGGGGTTGCGGTACATATATCCACGAATCTGATCTTCAAGGTCGCCCCAACTGCCCCGGTTAAACTCGGCCAACTGCGGGCTCATGTTACTATACAAATACGATTCGGAAAGGGCTTTTTTACTCCACCTAAAATCTGCCGAAGGCGCAAGATGCCCACGGTCGAAACCAAATCCATCATACTTATATGTACTGTCTTCCAGCAGTTCTTTCACAAAATAATCTGCCTCTACCGCCGAGCCGGTAGCAATACTGCTATCTTCTCTAAAATCGTTGGTACGAAAAACCACACCGGTAAGTACATCGGGTATAATTATATGCGCTACCCAACGGGCCATTTTATATTTTGGTACAAAGCCCAGGATATAGGCCGAGTGTTTAACTTCAATATCACCCTGTTCTAATTGAGGCAGTCCAATTTTCTCCAGGTCGTAACGAATTTTTTGGAGCTTAAAGTCTTCCAAACGAAGGAGTAAGGATTGACGCTGACTGTCAATTTTATGCAGTTGCAGTTGTGTATTAACGATTTCATCTGCAATAGATTGGGCAAAAGCCAATACCGGCAAAAGGAGTATTAGAATGGCAAAAGCAATGCGTTTTAAATTTTTCATACGTAGTGAAGATACTGCTAAATAGCATTTTATCCATTTCTCCTTTACACATTGTTGCACCCATCTTAAAAAAATATTTGAAAATTACATGGTAAACAGGAACTTTAGGCTATGAAAACCGTTACCATTGTAAGACATGCAAAAAGCGCTGCTGCTTCAATAGGCCAAAATGATTTTGAACGGCCTTTAAATGAGAGGGGATTAAATGATGCGGCATTAATGGCCCAAAGAATGTTTGAAAAAAATATTTTAATCCAACAGTTTATTAGCAGCCCGGCATTAAGGGCTAAGCAAACCTGTATGGCATTTTGCAATGCTTATCAATACAACCCTACCGAAGTTATATGGGTAAAAAAACTTTACCAGGCTCCTATGGAAGTATTTACTGATGTAGTGGAAGATTTGGATGATGCCATAGACCATGTGGCCGTTTTTGCACATAACCCCGGGATTACCCAATTTGCCAATCATTTATTAGGTCATGTGGCTTTAGACAATATGCCTACCTGCGGCGTATTAAGCATTGCTGTAAATATCAATAACTGGAAAGCATTTGCCACCGCAGAAAAGCAATACCTGTTTTTTGATTTTCCCAAAAACTTAACCGATAAATAAATAGTTTGCCCTTTATATTAGACATTGTGTCGCATTATTATTAAGCCATGTATCTATGTTTAATATTTTATAACCGCTGAAATGAGTAACCTGCTATCATGAAGTAATTTGTCAAAATAAACCCAGTTTCCCCCATATTGCATGTGCCATATTGATATTTTTCCGGCAACAGAAGTTGATCCTTCAATATAAGATATTGCCGGATTGTACCTTTGATATAAACTATGGCTTTTCTTTTCAGTGTTTTCATTAAATGGTATATATATCCATTCAATGGCTATAAAAAATTCTTTATTTGGTATTAATATTTTATACTTTTCAAGTTTTATAAACACATTTTTTTTATGCGACTTTATCTCAATGACGGAATCACATAAGTCTTCTCCTGGTTTTCCATTTACAGAATCGATATTGTAAATACGCAAACGAAAGATTGACTGATTGGGTTCTTTGCAAATTTTTACACCCGCCAGCATACAATTCTCTGTTGGACTGTTGTAGAGTTGCGCTATTTGTGTATAATGGCCGGAGGATGTATAATAGTTATTGCTACAATGTTTAAAAGCGTTTGCTTCAATGTTATGAATGTATTTTTTTACAATAATATCATTTAATAAAACCTGCTTTCGATTTAAATAGAATTTGCTTTTGGATTTTATGTCGTTTAAGGCAATTTTTAGTGGGTGATATCCAACATGTGTGATTATTAAAGTATCAGTGTTGCTATTGCTTTTTAAAGTGAATAACCCTATGTCATTAGAATTTGTGCCTGCTTGCTGAGCAATTAAACCAATAGTTGCGAAAGCAATCTTTTCTTTACTTAGGGAATCAACCACTTCGCCTGAAATTATGAACTGTGAGAAACAAACTGCAGGGAAGAATAAAATACAAAAAAATTCAGCAGTCTTAAAAAGCATTTTCAAACTTAGAAAAAAAAATTAATAACGATAAAAAACTATACAAGAATTTCTTACTCAAAATTTATCATTTTTTGTTACTTACCTCACACAGGCTAAAGCGAAAAAAAATATTTCGTTTTAATAAAAAAACTCGGCTTTATAAGGGTACCTAATTCGGTACAGCTCCCTTACTTTGTAAATAATGGCTTTGCGTAATTCCTCAATATTGGTGCGCTCTGTAGCCGAAATAAATACACAGTTGCCACCGGTTATGTGCTTCCAGTTATCTTTTAATTCGGTAATGATATTTTGCTTAACGTCTTCTTCAAGCCATTCATCAAAGGTTTGCTTTTCGTATTGGTCCATTTTATTAAAAATGGTTAGGGTAGGTTTGTCCAGGCTGGATAACTCCTGTAAGGTTTCGTTTACGATTCGGTACTGGTCTTCATACTGCGGATGGCTGATATCAACAATATGCAATAATATATCGGCTTCTCTCACTTCATCAAGCGTACTCTTAAAACTTTCAACAAGGTGGTGCGGAAGTTTACGGATAAAGCCTACGGTATCGCTTAATAAAAAAGGAGTTTGCTCAAAAACTACTTTTCTTGTGGTGGTATCCAGTGTGGCAAATAATTTATTTTCGGCAAATACTTCTGATTTACTCAGTAAGGTCATTAATGTGGATTTGCCTACATTGGTATAACCTACAAGTGCTACTCTTATAAATTCGCCCCTGTCTTTTCTTTGTGTAAAAGCCTGTTTATCTATTTCGGCAAGCCGCTTGCAGAATAAACTTATTTTATCTTTTACCAGCCTGCGGTCGGTTTCAATTTCGGTTTCACCCGGGCCCCTTGTGCCTACACCGCCACCCTGCCGTTCTAAGTGTTTCCACATGCCTTTAAGCCGGGGCAGCAAGTATTGGTATTGCGCCAATTCTACCTGGGTTTTGGCTTGTGCCGTTTTAGCCCTTGTAGCAAAAATATCCAGTATTAAATCGCTGCGGTCAATGGTTTTAACGCCCAACTCTTTTTCAATATTTTGAATTTGTGAGCCGGTAAGTTCATCATCAAAAATTACCAGGCCAATATTGCCTTTTAGTAAAATGTAATTTTTAATTTCTTCCAATTTGCCTTTTCCTACAAATGTTCTCGTATCGGGGTGTTGTAATTTTTGTATAAATCTTTTTTGCTCTATTGCGCCGGCTGTTTCGGCTAAAAAAGCCAGTTCATCCATATACTCTTTCACCTGTGTTTCCAACTGGTCTTTTTGAACCAGGCCAACCAGTATGGCGTTTTCCTGCTTTGGAATCAACTTCTTTTTTTCAATCATTCTTTAACCTGTTGTACATCATTTAATAAAAAAGCGCCCCGGTTAATACGGAACGCCTTTATATTTTTAAATACATTATTGTTTGTTTAGCTGAGATGAGTTTTCCATCCACTTTTTCATTCCATCACAATTTTTATATTCATCATCTATTTTAATATAGTACCCGGTAATTTTTTTGCGAAACCAATCTTCAATAGCCTGGTCTTTTTTAGCTTCCAGGGCCCTGTTGGCAATTTTACTGTAATCATCTTTTAAGTTTTCCCGGTGCGGTTGAGATTGTGATTTTAAATAAACAATCCGGATACCTTTTTTTCCCCGCTCATCGGTAAATTCGGTAGGTTGTGAATATTCGCCCACTTTTAATTTTTGATAAATGGGGATCATACTTTTGTCCAGTTGATCAATGGAGAGAAACGTACCATTGGGGCCTTGTATCATTCCACCGGTAAATTTGCTCATTTCATCATCGCTGTATTTATCCACGGCGGTGCCAAAATCAATGGTACCGGAAATTAAATTTGCCCTTACCGAATCCATTTTAGACAACCCTTCGTTCATTTCTATTTGCGTAACCTGCGGGGTTTTTAAGATATGCTTTACAATGGCATCATCGCCGGCCCTGCTCACCATTTGAACGATGTGATAGCCAAACCTTGTTTTAAAAGGTGAAGAAATCTGTCCTTCTTTTAAAGCAAACGCTTTAGCCATCCAAATAGGATCAAAATCTTTTTGGGTACGGTTTATTTCAAATTGCCCTCCATTTTGTTTGGCAGAAGGATCATCGGAATACAAAATGGCCATATTTCTAAAATCTTTACCGCCTTCAATTTGGTTTTTTATATCCACTAATTGCGATAAGGCATACTCTTCGGCATCCCGGCTGGCCTTGGGGTACATAATGATTTGCCCCAATTCCACTTCCGATTCGTAATAAGCCAGGCTATCGGCAGGTATTTTTTCAAAAAAAGCTTTTACTTCATTTGGGGTTATTTTTATGCCGCTCACAACCTTATCCCTCATTGCGGTAGCCAATTTTTGATCTTTAATAGGTCCACGCATATCTTCTTTTAGCTGGTAAACCGTTTTACCGGCTACCCGCTCCAGTTCGTCTTTGCTGCCGTAGGCATTAATAAAATAACGGATGCGGTTTTCGATATCGGTTTCCACTTCTTCATCGGATACAGGGAGCGAATCTTTTTCGGCCTGTAATACAAGCGCTTTTACACCCATCATTTGTTCCAAAGTAAGGCATTTTGCATCCGGGGGAAGTTCTACACCCTGGCGGATCATATCGGAAAGACTATTGTCAATATCACTTTTTAATATGATTTTGTCTCCAACAACCGCTACAATTTTATCGGCCAGCACTTTTTGCTTTGGCTGTGCTACCGATACTAAAATTGTGCAACTAAAAAAACCGGTAAGTAGTGATCTTAATTTCATTCAATTTGCCTTTAGATAGAACGTTCAAAAATAAGCCCGGATATGCGCCCCTGCTTATGATACCGTTTCATTTAACAACCCTTTAACCAGGTGAAATGAATGCCGGGGAGAAACGGGTAAATTATAAGGTACGTTTTACTTCAATTTCTTCAAATGCCTCTACGATATCCCCAACTTTAATATCGTTGTAATTTTTAATTACCAGCCCGCATTCCATACTGGAGGTTACTTCTTTTGCATCGTCTTTAAAGCGTTTTAAGCTGGCCAATTCACCGGTAAATATTACTATACCGTCTCTTACCAGCCTTATACGATTATTACGGGCTATTTTGCCGTCTAACACAAAACACCCTGCAACGGTGGCTTTATCAAACTTGTAGGTTTCCCTAATTTCCACATTACCCAGTATTTTTTCTTCAACAGTAGGTTCCAGCATCCCTTCCATTGCGCTTCTAATTTCTTCAATGGCATTATAGATGATGGAATAGGTTTTAATTTCAATACTTTCGGTTTCGGCAAGTTTAGCCGCCTGCATTGATGGCCTTACATTAAAGCCGATAATAATGGCATCGGATGCATTGGCAAGCGTTACATCGCTTTCGGTAATGGCACCTACGGCTTTATGAATTACCCTTACCACAATTTCTTCGGTACTGAGTTTTTGCAATGAATCACTCAATGCCTCTACCGATCCATCCACATCCCCTTTGATAATAATATTAAGTTCTTTAAAGTTTCCAAGCGCCAGCCTTCGGCCAATTTCATCGAGGGTGATATGTTTTTTAGCCCGCATACCCTGCTCTCTTAATATTTGCCCACGTTTGTAAGCCATTTCCCGGGCTTCGGCTTCATCCTGGAACACTTTAAAAGTTTCACCGGCCTGCGGTGCCCCATTTAATCCCAAAATTAAAGCCGGTGAAGAGGGCGGCGCTTCGTCAATACGTTGCTGACGCTCATTATACATGGCTTTTACTTTACCAAAAAACTGGCCGCTTACAATCATGTCGCCCTGTTTCAGCGTACCGTTTTGCACCAAAATGGTTGCCACATATCCACGCCCTTTATCCAATGATGCTTCAATAACGGTTCCGTTTGCCGGACGATCGGGATTGGCTTTTAGCTCCAGCAAATCGGTTTCCAGCAATATTTTTTCAAGGAGTAAATCAATATTTAATCCTTTTTTAGCGCTTATTTCCTGGCTTTGGTATTTACCACCCCAACTTTCCACAAGGATGTTCATGCCGGCCAGTTGTTCTTTAATTTTTTCGGGGTTAGCGCCATCTTTATCTACTTTATTAATGGCAAATATCATGGGTACCGATGCAGCCTGGGCATGCGAAATTGCTTCCTTGGTTTGTGGCATTACCGCATCGTCGGCAGCCACAACAATTACGGCTATATCGGTAACTTTTGCACCACGGGCACGCATAGCAGTAAAGGCTTCGTGGCCGGGAGTATCTAAAAAGGTAATATTTCTTCCGTCTTTTGTAGTTACTTCATATGCGCCAATGTGCTGGGTAATTCCCCCGGCTTCACCCGCAATTACATTGGCTTTGCGGATGTAGTCCAGCAATGAAGTTTTACCATGATCCACATGGCCCATGATCGTAACAATAGGTGACCTGGGTTTAAGATCTTCGGGATTATCGGTTTCTTCTTCTTCGTCCAGTTCTGCAGCATCATCCACACCAATAAATTCCACTTCAAAACCAAATTCACCAGCCACCAGTTCAATTACATCTGCTTCCAGTCTTTGGTTTATTGAAACCATGATGCCCAGGCCCATACATTTGCTGATTACATCGGCAAAACTTACATCCATTAAATTAGCCAGTTCACTTACCGAAACAAATTCGGTGACTTGTAATTTATTTCCTTCCACCACACCTTCTGTGGCATTTTCTGCCATTTCTTCTCTTTTGGCTTTACGGTATTTGGCTTTTAAGCTTTTTCCTCTTCCGGTTGATCCGGCCAGTTTAGCCTGAGTTTGACGCAGTTTTTCCTGGATTTCTTTTTCATCAATAATCTTCTCTTCTCTTTTAGGTTCATTGCGATGAGGCCGTCCACCTCCGCCATGCTGTTTTCCGCCACCGCCTTTAAAGTTATTTCCACCCTGGGAGGGCGCCGGGCCCTGTCCGGGTTTCTTTTGAATTGGAATGCGTTTGCGTTTTTTATCTTCATCTTTCTTAGGCCTGGTATCCGACTCTTTGGGCAATTCTATTTTACCCATAATTTTTGGGCCGGTTATTTTTTGGGCCTGGATATTTTCAATTACAGGTGGCGCTGGCGGCGCTTCGGGCTGGGATGCCGGCTGTGGTTCTTCTTTGGGAGCCTCTTCAGCAGGTTTCTTTTTTTTCTTTGTGGTTTCTTCTTTTGCCGTTTCTTCTTTTTTTGCCGTTGCCGCTTTTGATTTTTTGGGGCGGGTAGAGGATTCTATGGCGCTTAAATCTATTTTATCAATTACCTTAGGTTGCTCTATTTCCGGCGCCTCAATTTTTGCAACTTCCTTTTTTTCTTTTTTAGGTTCCGGCTTGGTTTCTACGGCAGCGGGTTCTACGGTTTTCTGGGGTTTTTCTTCTTTCTTTTTTATAGAAAGGTCTTCTTCGTCTTTTTTCTTTTTGGCTTCGGGCCCTTTGGGAAGGTCAATTTGTTCGGCCTTTTGCTTGGCGGCTTTGTCTTGTTGAAACTCCACCTGCAGCACACGGTACATTTCTTCCGTAAGTTTTGAAGTGGGTTTAAGATCGTCTGAACTAAAGTTTTTGGATACCAGGAAGTCGATCAAGGTATGTGCCCCAATATTAAATTCCTTGGCCGCTGCCATTAACCTCGGTGTTGTGTTTGCTTCTGCCATTCTATTTTTGTTTTGTTCATACCGGGTATAACGCAACCGGAAAATTTAACTGTGGTATGAACCTCCGGCTGCGGTGAATTGCTAAAATTTATTCTTTATCAAATTCTTCTTGTAAGATCCTGCGTACATCAAGTATGGTTTCTTTTTCCAGGTCGGCCCTGCGCTCCAATTCTTCTGTAGTAAGGTCTAATACTGATCTTGCCGTATCACAGCCCACTTTTTTGAGTTCATCAATAATCCACCCCTCAATTTCATCGGCAAACTCATCCAGGTCAATATCATAGTCATCTTCTTCGCCTTCATTATCTCTAAATACATTTATTTCATAACCGGTAAGGTCCTGGGCAAGTTTTATATTTACCCCTCTGCGGCCAATGGCCAATGACACCTGGTCGGGTTTTAACCAAACGGTAGCTACTTTATTCTCCTGGTCCAGCTCCATATTGGTGATTTTTGCCGGCGTTAAAGAGCGCTGAATTAACAACTGGGTATTATTGGTGAAGTTGATCACATCAATATTTTCATTTTT
>JAFDZZ010000100.1 GCA_018266715.1 Bacteroidota bacterium | reverse complement strand
CGGAAATTTGCTCATGAAGGTTTAAGTACTGCCTTAAAAAACGGGGTTTAAACTCGGTATTAATGCCCAGCATATCATGCATTACCAAAACCTGGCCGTCGCAATGGCCGCCGGCGCCAATACCAATGGTTGGAATTTGAAGGCTGGCGCTAACTTCTGACGCCAGGGAAGCAGGAATTTTTTCAAGAACGATAGCAAAGCAACCGCATTGCTGGAGGAGTAACGCATCATTTTTTAATTTTTCGGCTTCTGCTTCTTCTTTAGCCCTCACGGTATACGTGCCAAATTTATAAATACTCTGAGGTGTTAAACCCAGGTGACCCATTACCGGGATACCGGTATCTACAATACGTTTTATAGAGTCGGCAACCTCGGAGCCCCCTTCCATTTTCACACTATGGCCCCCGGTTTCTTTCATAATCCGAATAGCGCTGCTCAAGGCCTCTTTACTGTTACCCTGGTAGGAGCCAAAAGGAAGATCCACCACCACCAGGCAGCGTTCTACACCCCTAATCACAGAAGAAGCATGATAAATCATTTGATCCAAAGTAATGGGAAGCGTAGTTTCATGCCCGGCCATTACATTGCTTGCACTATCGCCCACTAAAATAATATCAATGCCTGCCGCATCAAATATTTTGGCAAACGAAAAATCATAAGCGGTAATCATGGAGATTTTTTCTCCTGAAGCTTTCATCTTTTGCAGGGTATTGGTGGTGATCCTTTTTACTTCTTTGTTAACTGACATGGTTTGTAGATTAATGAATGGGAAAAACGGAAATGCCCCTGCATTAGAATAAAACAATTCCGGTATAAAGATATTATTATTTTAAAAACGCACCTATCACGGGTTAAGTTTTTAAAGCCGGTTGATTTTGCTGCAATTCATTCCATAAATGCTTAATGAGCCCATCCGAAAGGCCTATTTTTGGCACATATATTTCCCGGGCATTGGCCCATTGCATCACCCGGGTATAAATTTGCAATGCCGGCACTATTACATCAGCCCGGTCTTCTCTCAGGTTATATTTTTCTATTCTTTCCGTTACGCTAAGGGGCGATAATTCTTTGTAGTATTCCTGTAAAAGGTCAAAAGCTAAGGGCTTGCCTTCCTTTCGTTTGCTCATGGAAAACACTTTGTTTATATTGCCACCGCTGCCAATAGCCACCACTTCCTTTTGGCCCTGGGTTATTTTTTTAATGCTGTTTTTTAAATCATCCCATTCGGGGGTATTGACTTTATTTTTAAGGAGCCGGATGGTGCCGATATTGAAGGACTGTTTAAAACACAAGGCCTGGTTGCTAAAAAAGGAGAGTTCGGTACTGCCACCGCCCACATCAATATATAAATAGCTTTTATCCTTGTCTAAGTTATCGGCAAAATGATTTTCATATACAAGGTTGGCCTCAAAATCACCGCTAATTACCTTGATGAGGATACCGGTTTCCGCTTCAATATGCTTAATAATTTCATTGGAATTTTTTGCGTCTCTCATTGCACTGGTGGCGCAGGCGCTAAGCGCCTGTACCCGGTATGTGTTCATCAAATGCCGGTAAGCTTTCATGCACTCGGTAAACATGCTGATTTTTTCCTGGCTGATACGGTTGGTTTCAAATACGTCAAAACCCAGGCGTAGCGGCACCCTTACCAGGTTGAGCTTATTAAAAGAAGGCTTACTGTTGTTGCTTTGAACCACTTCACTAATGAGTAACCTTGCTGCGTTGCTTCCAATATCTATTGCGGCTAATATCAATTTTGTTTAATTTTTGAATCATAAATTTCGGCTAAAATTTAATAGCGTCAACTTTAGAATTTTTAACCGTATGCTTTGCTAAAAGATAGTCATACGTTTCTATTTGTGACCGAACCGGTTTTTGTGCGTTGGTTACATAATTATTTTGTAACTGATTATCCAGGATCCGGGCCTTGGTATTATCTGAAAGTTGGATTTGGAGCATGTCGAGCATCTCTTGTTTAAGATTATGATCCAACACCGGGCAGCATACTTCCAATCGGTAATCCAGGTTGCGGGGCATCCAGTCTGCAGAGGAAATAAATATTTTTGGATTTCCGCCGTTATTAAAAACAAAAACCCGGGCATGCTCCAGGTATTCATCAATGATGCTGATCGCATGAATTGATTTTTTAAATTTATTATTTTCGGTAAGCATGCAACATATTCCACGAATGATAAGATTGATCTCCACGCCGTTACGGGCCGCTTCGGATAACTTATTCATGAGTATGGGATCACTCAGTGCATTGAGTTTTACCGTTAAGGATGCCGGTTTATTGTTGCGGGCATCTTTAATTTCATGATCAATAAATTTTATCATTTGGTTTCTTAATTGGAAAGGGGAGAGTACTAATTTTTTGCAGGCTTTGAGCAAATGGGTATGGTTTTTAGGATTTTCGAGGTATTGAAAAACCCGGTTAATATCAGCCATAATTACAGGATGCGCCGTAAGGAGACAATGGTCCCCATAAACCTTTGCGGTTTGTTCATTTAAGTTACCCGTGCATACAAAACCATAGTGCCTGATGTTGTTTCCTTCTTTTCTTCTTATTGAACAGATTTTGGCATGAACTTTCCAGGTGGGTCTTCCCAGGAGCACGGTTACGCCGGCTTCTTCCAACTCATTCTTCCATAAAAGGTTGGCGGCTTCTTCAAACCTTGCCCTTAATTCCAGCATTACGGTAACCTGCTTGCCGTTTTTTACGGCATTCACCAGGGTATGAATAATTTTTGATTTTGGGGCAAGACGGTAAAAGCTGATGTTAATATTGGTAACATAGGGGTCAATAGCGGCTTCCCGAAGCAAATCAATTACACTTTCAAAAGAGTGGTAAGGAAAATGGAGCATCAGGTCTTTCTCCAATACTTTTCCGGTAACGCTTTGGGCATGTAACAGCTCCGGATGAGTAAAAGGATGTTTGCGGTTATGGGGCCGGGAAAATACCTCCTGCGGAAAATTCATAAAATCTTTAAAATTATGAATGCGCCCGCCGGCAATCATGTTTTCTTTTTTGGTTAAGCCCAACCGCTTCACCAGGTAAGTGAGTAAAAAAATATTAATGTCTTTATCATAAACAAAACGTACCGGCCTGCCTTTTTTCCGGTTTTTTAAACCTTTTTCAATTTTTTGAATAAATGTAGTGGAAAGATCATGATCCATGTCTATTTCTGCATCACGGGTAACTTTAATTACATGTGCCGAAAACGTATCGTAACCAAAAAATGAAAATACGTAAGGCAGGCAAAACCGTATAACGTCTTCCAGTAGGATGATATATTTTTTATCATTAAACGGGGGTAACACCACAAACCTCGGCAGGCGGTTTACGGGTATGGAAAGTAAAGCGAAGCGTACCGGCAGGCTATTGTCTGCTTTGGCCAGCGTACAGGCCAGGTAAAGTGAAGCGTCATTTAAAACGGGGAAAGCCCTGAGGCTTTCAATCATTAATGGAACAATATCATTTCGTACTTCCCGGAGAAAAAAATTGCGAACAAATTCTTTTTGGCGGGCATGAAGTTGAAGTTCATTTACGAGGTAAATATGATCCTGCTTCAATTCTTTTTTGATAGCATCCCAGGTTTTTTCAAAGTCGGTTTGTTGCCTGAGCAAAATCTCATGAATGCTTTCCAGTATTTCCCCCGGGTTTTCATGGGAGTTTATTTTGCCCTTTGGGCCCAGCTCCTGCATTTTTTTTAAGGTGGCCACCCTTACCCGGAAAAACTCATCCAGGTTATTGGAAACGATGCCTAAAAATTTTATGCGTTCCCGCAACGGAACGGTTTTGTCTGCAGCTTCCTGCAATACCCGGTTATTAAAAGCCAGCCAACTAATATCTCTTGGTATAAAACGATTTTTTTTCAAGACGAGCTTTTTAAGTTTGATGGTTACTTAGCAAAGGAATAAAAGAGATACTTTTTTTAAACATTACATACTTCCTGAAATTTTTTTAATGGTTTCTGTAGTGGAAAAACCTTCCACAATTTTAGCAATATGAACCTTGCCGCCATTGGCCAGCACTTCTTTAGCTCCTGCAATTTGATCAATGCTGTAATCACCGCCTTTAACCAACACATCGGGGAGAATTGCAGTAATGAGCTGCAACGGGGTATCTTCATCAAACACTATTATGGCATCCGTCATTACCAGGCTGGCCAGTAACATGGCCCGGTCGTTTTGGTTTTGTACCGGCCTGTTGGGGCCTTTGAGTTTTTTTACAGATGCATCGGAGTTGATGCCTACAATTAAGATATGGCCCTGCTGGGCGGCTTCACATAAGCTGGCAATATGGCCCTGGTGCAGCATATCAAATACGCCATTGGTAAACACAATTTTTTTATTGAGCAATCGCCAGCTTTTTACTTGCTTTAAGAGATCAGTCAGTGAAAATATTTTCTTTGGTATGGCTTGTATCGACTTCATTATTTTTTTGAATTGTATAGAGTAAATATAATAAACATAGGCTTCCTGCAATAATGATGATGGCGGTGTTTAAACCCCACATCAGCCAGCCAAAGGCCTTGCCAAGCCCCAGGGGTATGCCGTAAATACTTAAGGTTTCCATTACAAAAAAAGGGAACGAACCAATTCCGCCGGGTGTGATGATCATGGCCAGGGTTGCCAGGGTAAGTACGGAGCATGCGGCTTTAATATCCAGGTGGGCCGTATCGTTAAAGGCATAAAATGCCACATAAATTTGCAGCAAATACATGGCCCATATAAACAGGGTGTGTGCAATAAACAAACCTTTTTTTTCCAGCTTTCGAATACTTAAAACTCCCGTTAAAAGACCTTTTGTAAAATGCCTGATATAGATGATCCATTTATGGTGCGGATACGTTTTGAAAAGCCATTTTAAAAACAAGATACCGGCAAGGAGTACAACGGCCATCATCACTAATTTTAACCCTATAGGAAAACCGTTTTGCTTTGTAAACAACTTTAGTTCTTTGCTAAAATATGCCCCAACCAGGGATAACTGGATTACTACCGTAATGGCAATGAAGAGGATAAAACACAAAAAATCAAAAACCCGCTCCACAATGATTGTACCTAAAAGTTTATCCACTTTTAAATGTTCTTTTTTGGCCAAAAAGGTACATTTTACCACTTCACCAAGCCGGGGTACAAATGCATTGGCAAAATATCCTAAAATAGTTACGGCAAAGCTGTTGGATAATTTTGGTTTGTAACCCAGGGGTTCCATCATTAACTTCCAGCGCATAGCCCGGCTTAAATGTGCTAAAAGAATCATTAGGGCAACCACCGGGATCACCCAAATATTGGTTTCTTTAAAAGCCCCAAAAAATTCTTCACTTTCCTTTTCGGCCATAGCGCCCAGTTGCCACCAAACCAGGAACACACCAAGCCCAAGGAAGCATACATATTTTAAATAAGCAAAGAATTTCCTGTACATTTTTGAAAAGAATTAAAACAAAAGCATATTATCAATTAATCGTACTTCATTTATATAAGCTGCCACCAGGGCCACTAATTTATCATTTCCGTTCCAATGGGTAACTGTTTCCAGGGTTGCGGCAGAAGCAATTTCAACATAATCTACTTTAAACCCTTTGTCTTCCAACTGTTGTGCCATTTGTTGCTTTAGTAATTCTACATTCCCCGGCTCAATATTTTCTTTGATGTAAAACAGGGTTTTACTGAGATGCAAAGCCAATATTTTCTCCTCATCCGAAAGCCTCATATTTCGGCTGCTTAGCGCTAAACCGTTAGCATCCCGTATGGTGGGATTAATCTTTACATCGGTAAAATAATTTCTTAATTCAATCATTTTTTTTATGACCATGCACTGTTGGTAATCTTTTTGGCCAAGGTAAAGGCACTGCGGATGTGTGATGTGTAGCAACCGATCTACAACCTGGCATACCCCCTGAAAATGGCCGGGCCGGTATTTGCCTTCCAGTATCATTTCCAATTCGCCAAGTGGGTAATGCGGCGACACATAATTTGGAGGATATATTTCAGTTACTGAGGGTAAAAAAAGAATATGGCAACCTGCAGCTTCAAGTAAAGCAATATCTTTTTCCAGGGTAACGGGATATTTCTCAAAATCGGATTTATTATTAAACTGCGTTGGGTTTACAAAAAGGCTGCTTACACAAATATCACAATCACTAATAGAGGAGCTTATTAAAGAAAGGTGCCCGTTGTGTAATGCACCCATTGTGGGTACAAAGCCAATGGAAAGCTGGTTTTTCCTCCATTTCTGCAAAAAAGGAATTATAGTCTTTTCGGTTTTAACGAGTATCATATAATTAAAAGTTCAAATTGGTCATTTACCCCGGTTATATTCAATAAAAAATCGTAATTTTGCACCCAATTTCGGCTAAATCTGCCGTATTAAGCATCACAATAAAGTAAAATGTCAACAAAAAAAAGAATTTTATTTATTGCAAACGAAATGTCTCCGTACCTGGAACTCACCGAGTTTGCAGAAATTGTAAATAAGCTTGCTGTTTTGTCAAACGACAATAATATGGAGGTAAGGTGCATCATGCCAAGATTTGGCGTTATTAACGAACGCCGCCACAGGTTGCATGAAGTGGTAAGGCTTTCCGGTATAAATGTTACCATTGATAATGATGATTATCCTTTAATGATTAAAGTGGCCTCATTGCCCAATGCCCGTTTACAGGTGTATTTTTTAGATAACGAGGATTATTTTAAACGCAAATCCATTTTTGCTGATGAGAACAATAAATGGTTTGATGATAATGGATTAAGAACCGTATTATTTTGTAAAGGCGCCCTTGAAACCGTTAAAAAATTTGGCTGGCCACCGGATATTATTCATTGCAGTGGCTGGATGACGGGGCTGATACCCATGTATATAAAATCGGTTTATAAAAAAGAACCCGTTTTTAGCCGCAGTAAATTAGTGTTTACCATTGGCGAAAATACATTTAAAGAGAAACTGGGCACTGCCTTCTTAAAACTATCGGCAATAAGTGACGGCATAACCAAAAAAGAGCAGGACCTTTATAAGGATACAACCAATAGCGCTTTATTTAGGGTGGGGGCTTCCTTTGCCGATGCCATCAGTTTTGGAGCGGCTAAAATAGATAAAAAGCTAACAGAAGAATTTTCAAAAGTGAAGGGTAAAAAAGTATTGAAATACGACGAAGGTTCTGATTTAACAGACTATTTGCAATTATATACCGACCTTGCTAAATAACCCGATTACCAATCTTATTTATTAAAAAATCATTTGTGCGTAAAAGTGTTTTACCTGCTGCTTTTGTAACTTTAATTTCTGCATTCATTTTTAGTTGGGGTTGCACCAAAATAGATTCCACCACTTTGGGTACCGACCTGATACCGGTTATAGATAACATTCACACTTTTAGGGATACGTTTACCATTGAAACCAGCCAGCAGGTATTTAACGATACCAGCGTAGTTACTATTTCTAATGCGCATGTGTTGGGTACCATCAATAACGATCCGCTTTTTGGCAGTACAACGGCCAACCTCTTTATGCAATTAAAACCTGTATTTTTCCCTTATTATTTTGGTGCAGCAAAAGATACGGTCAAAAATTATACAGGCGTAGGTTTAGATTCGGTTGTACTCTGCATAAGTTATGATGGATTGTGGGGCGATACCAATATCGTACAGCAATTGCAGGTATTTGAAATAAACGACCAGCAATTCAGCGATTCTTCAAATAAGCCGCACAATATCAATTACGAACCCATTTTAGGCAATGCCTTGTCCGGTATTGTATCCATAGACCCCAGGACATTAAATGACAAGGTAAAATTTAACAATGGAAAAGATTCCACCAGCAACGAAATACGCATTAAATTAAGCAGCGCTTTTGCCACTCAATTATATAATGAGGATAGTGCAAAAATGGCGGTGGAAAACGCTTTCTATTCCGATTCGGTTTTTCGTAAAGTTTATCATGGGTTTGCCATAAAGTCTGTTTCAGGTAACGGAATCATGTATGTAAATATCACCGACCCAAAAACACGACTTGATGTATATTTCAGGAAGTTCAGGAATGGAAAATATGATACCACCTATAACAGTTTTCCACTTCAGCCTTCCGATGGAGTTTTTTCTGATGTATCGGCAACTGCCAATTCGGTGATACGCAATAGGGCAGGAAGCCCTGCAGATAACCCCGATCCGGGAGAATTATATTTACAAGGCAGCCCGGGAACTTATGTGAACCTCCATTTTCCCGGTTTTCATACCGATAGTTTAGTGAACCGTGCCAATAAAATTGTAAACCGTGCCGAAATTGTTATAGAGCAAATACCCGACAATCCTTTTTACGACAGCATATTTTCTCCACCGGTGGTTTATGTAGATTTAATTGATACGGCCAATACCAAGTGGAAGCCTATCTATTATGACCTCAACCCTTCACAGTTTTATGACCCGGATTTAGGTTCAACAGGATTGTTTTTTCCAACACAACTTGATCAAAATTATTTTGGCGGCTATTCCAAATCCAGGATAAACGGAATGGGACAGCAAGCCCGGTATTATACCATTAATATTACCCGGTATATGCAAAACCTGATTACTAAAAATAAGCGAAACTATGATATGCGCTTGTTTGCACCGTTTAAATTAAAATATCCGCAATATACTTCCCAGTTTATTGAATATGCCAACCCCGTTGCCTTTGGGCGAATAAAAATTGGCGGAGGCAACCACATCAACCCGGCTTACCGTATGAAACTGGTGATGACCTGGACAAAAATTTAATAACAGGTAAAATAACGCAGCAATAGCTTTTAAGTATAAACCCGGGTTATTATCTTTGCAACCTAAAAAATAATTATGCCTTATTTATTTACTTCAGAGTCCGTAAGTGAAGGACACCCCGATAAAGTAGCCGATCAAATCAGCGATGCACTCATTGATAATTTCCTTGCATTTGACCCACAAAGTAAAGTGGCCTGCGAAACTTTGGTTACAACAGGCCAGGTGGTTTTGGCCGGTGAAGTAAAAAGTAAAGCCTATTTAGATGTACAGGAAATTGCCCGAAATGTAATTCGTAAAATAGGTTATACTAAAAGCGAGTATATGTTTGAAGCCAGCTCCTGCGGTGTATTATCTGCCATTCATGAGCAAAGCGGCGATATTAACCAGGGCGTAGAACGTAAAAAGAAAGAAGAGCAGGGCGCAGGCGACCAGGGCATGATGTTTGGCTATGCCAGCAATGAAACCGGTGATTATATGCCGCTGGCCTTAAACCTTGCCCATAAACTTTTAGAAGAATTAGCGGCTTTACGCAGGGAGAACAAGCAAATTAAATACCTGAGGCCCGATGCAAAAAGCCAGGTTACCCTGGAGTATAACGATAAAAATGAACCGGTACGCATTGATGCAATAGTAGTATCTACCCAGCATGATGATTTTTCAAAAGATGATAATGCCATGCTGGCAAAAATTAAAAAAGATATCATCAACATCCTGGTACCAAGAGTAAAGGCTAAATATCCCAAATACGCCCATTTGTTTAATAACAAAATCAAATATCATATTAACCCTACGGGTAAATTTGTTATTGGCGGACCCCACGGCGATACCGGCTTAACCGGCCGTAAAATAATTGTAGATACTTATGGAGGAAAAGGCGCACATGGCGGTGGTGCATTTAGCGGCAAAGATCCCAGCAAAGTAGATCGTTCTGCAGCATATGCTACAAGGCATATTGCTAAAAACCTGGTTGCAGCGGGCTTGTGCAGCGAGGTACTGGTACAGGTTTCCTATGCTATTGGAGTGGCCGAGCCAACCAGTATAAATGTAAATACCTATGGCACGGCCAAAGTAAACCTTACCGATGGCCAAATTGCCGAAAAAGTTACCCGGATGAAGTGCTTTGATATGCGCCCTTATTTTATAGAACAAAGGCTAAAACTGCGTAACCCCATATACAGTGAAACCGCCGCTTATGGCCACATGGGGCGCAAAAGCGAAGTGGTGGAAAAAACCTTTGTTTCCCCCGACGGGAAAAAAATAACAAAGAAAGTTGAGCTGTTCACCTGGGAAAAACTGGATGCAGTGAAAGAGGTGAAAAAAGTATTCGGAATAAAATAATCTGTTATAAACCTGTTTATAATGAAGCCAGCTTTTTTAAGTTGGCTTTTTTAATGTTAATTTTGAAATAATGAAAAATTTCAGGCACAGCAGGAACCAAAGGCCCAAAAAAAACAGGCTCATCATTGGGGTTAATGCCATAATACAGGCTTTAGAGGAAGATACCCAGTTGGAAAGAATTTTTATTTTAACTACCCTCAATTCATCTGAAACCGCCCGGTTAAAAAAACTTGCTGCAGATCGTGGAGTGCCCATCAATAAAGTTCCGGTTGAAAAGCTCAATAGCTTTAATGCCGGTGAACACCAGGGGTGTATTGCCCTGTTGTCTAAAATTAAATATAGCAATTTGCAACAGTTAATATCGTTTAGTTTTGAAAACAGGGTAGTGCCTTTGTTTTTAATGCTCGATGGTATTACTGACATTCGCAATATTGGCGCTATTGCCCGTAGCGCTTAT